>CAZGUO010000132.1:0-1511 GCA_964529185.1 uncultured Thermoplasmatales archaeon | reverse complement strand
CCCAAGAAAGAGGAGATGGGTCGTCACCATAAGAGCGATGAGGGCATATCTGAGAGAGCTGAGGGATAGTGGAAAAATAGATAGGCATACTTATAGGATATATTATAGAAGAGCGAAGGGAGGAGTTTTCAGGAGTAAGGCTCACTTGAGATCACACCTGATAGAGGAAGGTATACTCAAGGAGGAAGAAAAATGAGTCATGGACCTAGATACAGGCTACCATTCAAGAGGAGGAGATTGGGAATAACGGATTACAGGAAAAGGAAGAAACTGCTCAAGTCAAGAAAAGTCAGGGCAGTGATAAGGAGATCTCTGAAGTACATAACTGTGCAGTTCGTAAAATACAACGAAAAGGGAGATGAGGTTCTCGCAAGCGCAACATCAAAAGAATTGGAAAAATACGGATGGAATGGTACCAAGGATACAACGCCTGCAGCATATCTGACTGGAGTAATTGCTGGCATGAGGGCAAAAGAGAAAGGAATCAACGAGTGTATAGCAGATATAGGTAGGTATACTGCAAGTAGAGGAGCTAGAGTTTTCGCTGCGATCAAGGGAATTATAGATGCGGGCATAGAATGTCCATGTGATGAGTCCATGTTTCCAAGCGAAGAAAGGATAAAAGGAGAACATCTTGGAAAAAAACTTAATGTTGATGTTTTTGAAATCAGGGATAAGATAGTGGGTGGAGAGAAATGAGCGAGATCGATTGGGAACCAAAGACGAAGCTGGGAAGGCTGGTAAAGAGCGGAGAGATAAGAACAATGGGAGAGGCCCTTAGGACAGGGTTACCTTTAAAAGAGCCCGAGATAGTTGATATACTATTGCCTGATTTGAAGGACGAGATACTGGATGTAAACATGGTTCAGAGGATGACCGACTCTGGTAGAAGAGTAAAGTTTGCTATCACAGCAGTTGTTGGCAATGAAGATGGTTACGTTGGATTAGGACATGCAAAGGGTAAAGAGGTTGGAGCAAGCATAAGGAAGGCGATTGAAAATGCGAAGCTCAACATTATCGAGATAAAAAGGGGATGCGGTTCTTGGGAGTGTAGATGTGGAAAACCCCATACTTTACCTTTTGCTGTGAAAGGAAAGTGTGGTTCTGTTGAAGTTTACTTTAAACCTGCACCGCAAGGTCTGGGTTTGGTTGCAGGAGATGTTGCAAAGAAGATATTAAGGTTAGCAGGGGTCAAAGATATATGGGCATTTACAAGGGGAACTACGAGGACTACAGTAAACTATGCACAGGCCGTATATAATGCTCTCAAGAAGAATGCTGAAGTGAGATTAACCGAGGAGGAGATAAAGAGATTGAATATCATTTCCGGATCAGCAGGTGCGGTAGAGGAGGAGTAAAATGGTCTATGCAGTAGTGAGGGTAAGAGGTACTGTAAACGTTAGGCATGATATAAAAAAGACTCTAGAGATGCTCAGGTTGAACAGAGTGAACCACTGTGTAGTTGTTGAGGAAACCCCATCATACAAAGGAATGCTCCAGAAGGCTAAGGA
>CAZGUO010000131.1:0-1514 GCA_964529185.1 uncultured Thermoplasmatales archaeon | reverse complement strand
TGTGCGGATTTGGAAGGTCTTTCCACATACTTTCATCAAATCTCTCTATCCCAAAATTTGTTAGCAACTCCTCGTAATCCTCATATATCTTTGAACTCCATGGGTTTATCTCTACCACGAAATGAAAAAGGCGCAGGATTTCAAAAAACTACCGATTAATAGCTCTTCACTTGATTTCTATATTTACGGGCTCACTATAAATCCTTGAAATTGAGGGCAACCATCCCAGTATTGTGTAGTTCCCTCTTTTCACATCTGCATTCCAACAGCTGTTAAGAATTATCTTACTTTCACCTGGAGAGAGATCAATAGTGGTTATTACCTGTGCAAATGCTTTATCATGAGACCATTGATAAACAAGTTTGCCATTCTCATCGATCACCTTAAAATCCGCTATGTAGGCACTCGGAAAGGTCAGGCATATCTTCCTATCACCTTTGTTGATCACACTCAGAGAGATGTTGACACTTTCGTTAACATGGTAAACGGTTCTATCTAGGGAAAGTTTCAGAGAAACATTCTCATTTAGATTGTAAACAGGTATATCCGTTATCGTTACTACACCAACTCTGGTTATAGATGAAGGCGCCGGCGAAATGAATAGAGGAATAAGCTCATCATAAACCTGCTGAGGAATGACGTATATCAACCTCGTGTAGATACCAATATTTGCGGGATAAAACCACCAAGTCTTCCAGTGATCAATCATCTCCTGCACTTCTTCTTCAGTTAATCCTCTTTTCACCAAAGACTTTGCAAGTTCATCCAGATCAAACGATGTTTCGTTCCTCAGTTCAACAGTTATATTTCTCTCCTCCCCACTACACATCTCATCTATCCTGATATATGTCAAACCTCTGTGCAAGTAATCTGGTTCATCCACTGGATATCCATAAACTACGTAGACATCGCTAATGGTGTAATTTTCTCCGTTTTTCACATGGAAGGTTACATCGTTTCCGCTAACCGTGATATCAGCTCTTACCTTCGTTGACCAGTTTATTGTACCCTCGTAGAAAAGATATCGGCATTTGCTACCGTTAGGCAATACAACATAGCCATTATCGATGCTTGCAAGCCAGACTGTATAGTTGTTTACAACATCTGCTGGCGGGATTGTTGTCACGTTATCGATATTTGCTATGCTGACAAAGACCTTCATCTTTCCCGAGTTGTGGAAGTATATCACGGGTTTCTCCACATAGATGATATCCGGAGGTTTTCCCAAGGCAGAAGTGTTGTCGCAGTCGTATCCCTTTACAAAAACTCCCCATTCATGAACCTCAAAATCTTGATGAAAATCTATGCACCCACAGATCAGAACTACGCAGATCAGTAGAGAGATCAAGCACCCAGCAGATTTTTTCATACCAATCTTTGCTTAAAGGCATAAGTCAATAAAAAGCCTTTTCACTAACCGCCCTTGCTAATTAATCATACATGAAAAATCATCAAAATCATACGCCGAGGGGGAGATTTGAACTCCCGCGGTGCGAAAGCACCACCGGCTCTCA
>CAZGUO010000130.1:0-1515 GCA_964529185.1 uncultured Thermoplasmatales archaeon | reverse complement strand
TAATTGCAATCTCTCCAAAATACATTATGGATCTAACCCTGACAGATCCTCTATTTAGCTATCTCAAAGGATTTGGAGATGCTGTATATGTGATTCTAGCTGGTTTATACGTTGGTTTGAGAACAGGTTTGCTGGAAAGTGGACTACCATATCTGATTATTCTGAAGACCAAAATAAAAGAAATAAATCTAAATCAAGCAATTGCAGTAGGTATAGGATTTGGTTCTACTGAGGCTTTGTTCCTAGGGTTCTCATCATTCATGAATGTTCTAGTTTTTCTTCTTTATCCAGATTTCATAAACAAAATACCAGAATCCCAGAGAGAAGTAATTTTACAGCAATTGAACCAACCCTCCATAGTCATACCAGCACCTATACTGGAAAGAACATTTATTTTGGTTATTCACGTATTTGCTATTCTTCTCATTTTCTATGCCATAAGAAAGGCAGATATCAGATATCTCGTGACATCAGTACTGTATAAAACGGTAACAGATGGTTCTATCCCGGCTTTTAAGACCTATCTCGATTTGAACATACCCCAGAATATTTATCTAGTGGAGTTGTACTTTGGTATACTTGCACTGATAGGATTGTTGGGAATAGAAAAGATAATGGAGAGATAGAGATGAAATACTGCCCAAACTGTGGATCTCCAAATGTTGAATGGGTTTTACCCCAAACCTGGAGCAGGTGGAGATGCAAGGATTGTGGCTATGAGGGAGCTCTAATTATAGAGGATGGAGAACTTGCAAAAGAGATAAGGAGGAAATATCTGGAGAAAATGAGAAAAGAAAGATAGTGAAGCAAGTCTCTCTCGCTAGGAACATCTTTTATCTCAGGAATTGCCTTACACCTCTCTACTTGTAAGAAGTGGCGAAAGATGAAAGGGTTGTGAATGTCTCAACCAGTTCCTTCTTTCCACCAACTTACCGGTACTGAAAACTTACCACCGGTAAGTAACTTACCCCTGGTGAGTTAATCTTTCACATTCCTGACAACATCTATTACCGTTCCATCCCTGTACTCTATTATCGCAACGATTTCATCTCCGAGTTTTGGTGGCTTTGGCTCTTTACAGAATCTCGTTACTCTTTTGTAAAGCTCCTCTATGTCAACGAGCGGAACCTTACCCTTGAGATCCTCTATAAGATCTTCTCTTCTTGGATTCACAGCCACTCCTCTCTCAGTAACGAGAACATCAACTGTCTCTCCAGGTGTGGTTATAGTGGTAACCTCCTTTCTTATCGTTGGTATTCTACCCCTCACCGTGGGCATCAAGATCATCGTTATCCCTGCTCCAGCAGCCACATCTTGATGACCGCCTATTCCATGAAGTAACTTGCCATCAGAATGGGTATTTACATTAACATTGAAATCGAGATCTATCTCTGTAGCGCTGAGAAATGCAGCATCGAGTTTATCTACAGCACACCCTCCAGAGTGAATATCAGCATAGAACGTATTGTTGATCTCAACATGCATTGGATTTTTTCTCAAAGATTCTATCGCAGC
>CAZGUO010000129.1:0-1518 GCA_964529185.1 uncultured Thermoplasmatales archaeon | reverse complement strand
CCACCTCCCCAAGAGGTGTTGCCCATCTTCCCGATGGATAGACAGAAACTCCTGATCCGATTCCAGTATGGTTTGGACCGAGTATGAAATAAACGTCTGCTAGATTATTCTCTGCTATCTCCTTATAGGAGTGGGCTGCTATTGGTCCTGAGTAAATGTATCCTGCGTGAGGAACAACAACACCTTTTAGCCCTTTATCCTCGCCTATCTCGGGCAAGGCTCCTGGACCCCTCTCGCTCAGAAAACAGTTTTCTATCTCTTTAAATAAAGAGTCTTTTGAACCCGCATAAAACTGACCCGCTACTGCAGGAGATCTTCGCATGATGCTAAATTGTTTTTTGCTCTTTAATCTTTCACGAAAAGTTATAAATAGGGATATTGAATACGGGTTTAACTTGGTAGGGAGAAGATGGCGCTGATATGTCATATTGATGTGATCAAAGAGGGTAAGGATTTCGTGATAAGGGCTAGATTAGCAGATGGATCCATTAGAGAGTATAGGAATCCTATCCTTGAAGACGTATTGACGGAGATGATAAACGATCTGCAAGAGGAACTGGCAGATTAACGATTCACTGCAATTAGAATCAAGAATATAGCCATTAGGAGCGCATACATTACCAAAAGTAAGATTCTTCTCTTTCTTACAAATTTTTCAAACTTCTCTTTGCACTCCTGAGAACAAAATACCTCGTTTGGAGGTATAGCCTTTCCGCACATCTGGCAGTGCCGGTGCTCAGGGATCTCAAGAGGCATATTTACGAATATTTCTCATGCTGTAAAAATTTTACCTTATAGAGTTTATGATGACTTTGTCTTCCTTGACCTCTATGTTTGCCATAGATATTACAGGAACACCAAACTCTTTCTCTATTTCCTGCGCAACCTTTCCTTTATCTATCGCTATCAGTACTTTTTCTACCTTAACCCCCATCTCCTTTAAAGCTTCTAGAACTGCTTTCAATGTTCCTCCTGTACTGAGAACATCATCAACTATTACCACTCTGTCTCCACTCTTTATACCATTTATAAACAATTTTGATTTAGAGTAGCCCGTAACCTGCTCTACCGATACCTCTCCCGGCAAACTGTACTGTCTTTTCCTTATTATGGTGAAAGGCTTTCCTATCTTTAGAGATATGGCTGTTGCCAGAGGAATACCCATAGCTTCTATGGTCACAATCTTCTCTGCATCTCGAGGTAGAAACTGGAGCATCTTTTCGATCACTTCTTCTAGAAGTTTTGGATCTATCTCTGGTATACCATCAGTTAGGGGATGCACTATATAATTATAATCTCCTTTCTTTACAATGGGTGCCTTCATTATGGATTCTTCCAGCAAGCTCACTTTATCACCTCTTCACACACATTCTTTAAATCCTCAATAAATCTATCTATTGTTTCTTTTTCCAGATGAGGCATTATCACCAATCTGAATGAAGAAAACCTTCTGATAGGATTAACGCTCCAACCCATACTGTAGAGTTTTTTAACAACTGCATCCAGATTTTTTACCCT
>CAZGUO010000128.1:0-1534 GCA_964529185.1 uncultured Thermoplasmatales archaeon | reverse complement strand
ATCATCGAGATCAGAAATGCATCCATCATTCGGCAATCCTCCTTATCCATTCGGGGAATTTACCACAGACACATTCATATGGTCTGGGTTTCTTTTTCAATGCCTCATCTTTGACATTTATCCAGTGCACATAAAGTTCATTTGTACCCTCATCTATGTCTACACTCAACGTCCCAGGAGTTAGTGTTATCGAGTTTGCAAGCATGGTTATTCCCAAATCCGTTTTCAGATTGGGTGAGATCTTGACTATTCCCGGTCTTATCTTACCAGTTATGACCCTGTATGCAACATCAAGGTTTGCCTTTGCCATGGATACAAAGAAAGGACCTATGAGATAAACTATAGCCAATATCCATCTCTTCGGATTCAACATTCTCAAACTCTTTTTCACAAAGAGATTTCTAGAGATATATCCAGCAATCGCAGATATGATTATTCCAAATATGATCTCTTCAATGCTCCAGAATCCAATTTCACCGCTACCCGCGGTTAAAATGAGATACACCACGAAGCATACAACCATCGTTACTACAAATGCTATCATGTCCCTAACCTCGCCCGTGTGTTGAAATGGGAGAATCTTTTAAAATTTTACCATCTAATTCTATTTGATGAAGGGAAAAATATCGTTTTACAACTATGCAGCCATAGTTAAGAATCTCAGAGGAGTTATTTATTGGAAAGGTAAAGGAGATTTGGGATGGCTTCTCTCAAGATTCAGATACCGATATCTTGGTGTTCCTCCTTCGCTAAGAGGAATTGCTCCAAAAAGAAGGAATCTCGTTTGCCTATCATATCCAAACAATGTTATCTTGAAAGTTAGGGAGTTGTTTTCCAGAGTTTTAGCAGAAGAAATTGCTGAAGTATTATGCCTGGCGTCAACATACATAAGCCCGGTGATAACCGATGACGTAGATGATTTTAGGGATTTGATCATAACAGAGGTTAAGACGACGAAGGAGTTAACGGATAAAGACTGGAAATTACACATGAGGATAGCGGATTACACGATTTTGGATTTCTACACCTGGTCTACAGGCAATGCTAAAGAAGCTGTAAAAAGTGGAGAGTTGGAAGAGGCTTTACATGAGAGGAGAGAGAAGATAGAAAAGGATGTGAGGAGGTACTGGAGGATACTGGAAAATGAAGGAAGAACCTTTCTTGCTTACGTTGATCCTCTCGCAATCCTACATAAGCATAACCTAATAGAGGAATTTAAATCTCTTGGGGAAGATGCTTTTGCTACAACGGGAATAATGCCTGTAATCTTCATACACTTTTAGCAAATGTAATAAGCATTTAGATCATATGAATCGCTAGATGGAGGTTAAGTTGATATCATACACTCCAAATCCCGAAAGAGTATGCGCAATAGCTGCAGCATTAACTCACAGCAAGAAAAAACCCGATGAAATAGAAAAGATGAATGATGAAGATCTGCTGAAAATATTGTCCCATGTCATTGAGTTGGGACACACAAGTGTTGTAGAGCACGCGAGTTTCACCTTTGCTATATCTGGAGTGAGTAGAGCGC
>CAZGUO010000127.1:0-1575 GCA_964529185.1 uncultured Thermoplasmatales archaeon | reverse complement strand
ATTGACAACCTTATATCCATTTTTAATTAGATAATTCCTTATCTTAGTTGCATCCAATGATCTTTTCCAGCATACTCCTCCAGTCACTATCAATATCCTTTTCATCAAAATAATACGACACATTGATACTTTTTAAACTTTCTGTAAAATTCTGGGAGACTGTCAACTTTTTGTGAATCTAAGTAATTTAAGCCCCTCCTAGACCTTTTATTCAAACCGGTCTAGGAGGGGATGAAATTGCTGGACAGACTTATGAAGATAATTGTAGATAGAAAAATATTTTGCTGGAATAGGAAGAATTTGGAAATCTAAAGTTTTAGCGGTCTTGATCTACCAGGCAGGTATATCATATAGAAAAGTGAGAAGCCTCCTCGAATGTATAGAGCCGTTTTCTCATGAGGCTCTGCGTAAGTGGTATTTTAGATTGAAGGGATATCATAGAGTGATAATGGTAGATGAAACCAAGGTTAAACTGGAAAATCAATGGATTTACATATGGAATGTTGTAAAAATGAGTCTTTGATATTGGTAGATGGAGGACCATGGTATAGATGGGCTCTGCAAAGATTGGGATTAAAGCATGAATATGAGACATTTGGAGAGAGAAACGCTATAGAATGATGGTTTAATATCTTAAAGTCAAGATTGAAAAGATTCTGGAAACGCTTTCCTTTCAACGCTTCAAAGGAAAGCGTTGAAAGTTGGATCACTGCATTTGTCACCCTTTACAATCTGGAGGTGAGAATTTCTTGACAATCCGTGTTACGGATGGTTAGTTCTGAACAGAAGGATTTAAATATATAGAAAAAAATATATATAATGCTATCATATCAAGGTTGAGAAATTTGGGGGAAGGAAATTATGAAGAACGATAAGGTTATCGTGGCGGTAGGGATAGTAATACTCCTGATAGCTGCAGCCGGCGTCTACTTCTATAAACCTGCTGAAGAAAAGCCATTCATAGCAGCGGGAGAGGTACTCAATGTGCTTGGAGGAGTGATGAAGGATGTGCCAAACGCTATAGAGGTAGCTGATTCGAGTCCATTCTATGCCCTGATAGCTACACCTCTAGCTGTGCATTATGACAAGGAAGGGAATAGAGAAATTATACCTCTTTACGTTAAGAATATGACAGAACCCTCGAAAGCAATTATCAGGACTGAGCAGATGGTCGGAAGGTTTGTAGATCTGGTCATAGATGGAAAGAAATCACCAAAAGAAGTTTCGCTTGAATTGGCTGAAAAATACTGGGGAAAGAGCGATCTTGCCCTGATAATCAAAGATGACAAAGAGGGTTATGAGGTTGGTTTGGTGGCTACACCGATAGCCAGTTATCTCTCCGTACCCGTTATAGTTACAGATAAAATAGATTCTTCTGTTATCAAGACATTAAGCAAACTCAAGGTAAGGTATATCTTGATATGTGGCAATCTTTCCACAGATGCATTCAAATCCTATAAGATCGAGACACCAGACGATGCCCTCAATATAACAATAGACCTAGTCGAAGAGAAATTTGGAAAAGTAGGCTATATAACGTTGGCAAATCCAATAGACGCATGGCCACCAAGAGTG
>CAZGUO010000126.1:0-1579 GCA_964529185.1 uncultured Thermoplasmatales archaeon | reverse complement strand
AAGCCATTGGAGAGATAACACTAAGTAACATTACGACAACTATCCCTATGGGTAAGAGAGAACTCACCTTCTTGATTCTCATCATAAACCCTCCATCTTCAGGGTTTGAGGATTGCTTTACTCGGTATATATATTTTGCTATTTTGACTATAAAAAAGTTGTTATATAAATGTTAAAAAACAACTAACAAAACCCTTTTATTCCGATTTTGCATTCCCTTTACCCGGGAGGTATGTATTATGACCTCAATACTTGATCTCGAGCCAAAAATAGTTTGGAAGCATTTTGATGAGATCAGAAAGATACCAAGATGTTCAAAGCACGAGGAAAAGATAAGAGAGTATATAGTGAACTTCGCCAAACAGCACGGTCTGGAATACCAAGTAGACAAAGCAGGGAATGTTGTCGTTAGAAAACCTGCAAGCTCCGGAATGGAAAATAAACCTATGGTCGTTCTCCAAGCACATATGGATATGGTCTGCGAAAAGAACAAGGATGTTGACCACGACTTTTCTAAAGATCCAATAAAAGTTAAAATAGAGGGAGAGTGGGTAACGGCTGAAGGCACCACCCTTGGCGCAGATGATGGTATAGGAGTCGCAACCGCTTTGGCTATACTCGAAGATAAAAACTTGAAGCACCCACCGATAGAGGCATTATTCACGGTAGATGAAGAAACAGGACTGACAGGAGCATTCGCGCTGGAGAAAGATTTCTTGAAGGGCAGGACAATGATAAACCTAGATAGCGAGGAGTTTGGAATTATCTACGTGGGCTGCGCCGGCGGAGGGGATTCAACGATAAAACTAGCGGTGAAAAAGGAGAAGGTTCCGGATGGAATGAAAGTGATGCATGTGTTTGTCAAGGGATTGAAGGGCGGTCATTCTGGATGCGATATCCATGAGCAGAGAGGCAATGCGATAAAGATTCTGGCAAGGATACTGTGGAAAGTGAAGAAAGAGATGGAGATGAGGATAATCGACATATCTGGTGGTGATAAACACAACGCTATTCCAAGGGAAGCAGAGGCAACGGTTGCGGTGAAGGATGCAGAGAGATTCAGAGAGATAGTAAACAGCGAGGCGAAGGATATACTTGAGGAGATAAAGCCAGTAGATCCGGATATGAAGGTTGAGATCAGCGAGGCAAAAGGCGAGGAGGGTCTCGATAAGGAGAGCAGTTATAAGGTCATAGATCTCCTCTATGCTCTGCCACATGGAGTACTTGCGATGAGTTATGATATACCTGATCTTGTTGAGACCTCAACGAATCTGGCAAAGGTGAGGCTGGAGGGAGATAAGGTAACGGTAGTGATGAGCTCAAGGAGTTCGAGCAAAACAGAGCTCCAGGCGACTAGGGATAGGATAAGAGCAATAGCAGAACTGGCAGGAGCGGAGGTTGAGGAGGGTTCAACATATCCTGGCTGGAAGCCGAATCTTGATTCGAAGATACTGAAGATTGCCAAAGAAGTGTTCAAAGAGATGTTTGGTAAGGAGCCGGAGATAAAAGCAATACACGCGGGTCTCGAAACGGGAGTGATAGGCGAGAAATTCCCGGGAATGGACATGATATCTATCGG
>CAZGUO010000125.1:0-1589 GCA_964529185.1 uncultured Thermoplasmatales archaeon | reverse complement strand
GAACGGATCCACATCTGATATAGGTAAAGAGAGTCCCTGGATCTTGTAATGCATTGGCACAATTATTTTTGGATCTATCAAGTTTACCGTTTCCCAGGCAGAGTCTGCATCTATGGTAAATGTCCCTCCGACTGGAATAAACAGGACATCAACCTTTCCAATCTTTTCAAGAAGTTCTTCATCAGGCACATGCCCCAGGTCGCCAAGATGACAAAAGGTGATTCCATCTACCTTGAATTTGAAAATGATATTTTTCCCTCTCTTTGCTCCCCTTTCTTCGTCATGGAAGGATTCGATACCTTCTATCTCTATTCCTCTGATCGTCTTTTTACCAAGATCTCTTACAACAATGCTTCCTTCCTTTTCCACGGTTTTAACGCTGTTATGGTCGTAATGATCGTGAGATACTAGGATTATGTCTCCCTTAACCGAAGGTGTTGGCAAGCCTACGGATTTTCCATCGTGAGGGTCGGTAACGATGGTTATATCGTTTGTTATCTCAAAGCATGCATGTCCATGCCATCTTATCTGCAACAAGTTCTCTCCCCCTTTATTACAATCCTTTGTACACTTAAATAGGTTGCGAAAAATTTCTCAATACAAGAAAGAAATAAAAAGGAGGAACTACCTCCTCAGATAGGAATAATTCTGTTTAGGGTGAAGTTGACTTCCTTTATTTCACCGTATTCCCTGAAAGTGATTACTTTTGTCTCTGGTATATAACCAAATTTCATCACGAGAAGTGTGTAATAAGTTCCTGGTTTCATCGGGTTGAATAAGAAATTTCTCCCGAGAGCATACCATCCATCATCTAACGTTACTGTCCTACCGAGACGAGAAAGATATGGTGGTATCGGCAGGTTGACAAGATGCATTCTGTAAAGTATGGCCAGTAGGATGGGAGAGAAAGTCCATCTCACATTCTCGAACACTACCACTTCTGCCCCTTCTACACCTTTCCCAGTTTTTGCATCTCTGACATAGCCCCATACAGTCGACTGTTTCAGTAACGTGAGATTAACACATACATCTTTGTTGGTAACCTTTACGTGTGTCCAATTTATAGTGTACCCTGCTTTATATACCTCAACAGAATAACTGCCCTTGTTAACCCACATCTCAAAATAGCCCGTATCGTTGGTAAAGGTCCTGTTAACAACATAAGGTACTATTTTCAGCTCGACTTTTACGTCTTTTATACCTTCCCCAGTCCACCCATCAATGACCCAGCCGTATATCTTATATTTTTCCTCTGGGCTCGCTGAGGCTGAATTTGTCACCGCACTCAGCACTCCTACCAATACGAGAGCGGAACACACCGCTACAACTCCAGCTCTCCTCACGATTATCACCGCCTTTTTATTATAATGTTTTTATTTTTAAATTTGCCGATTTTCATAGAGTAGCAACTATGCAAATGTTTCATCTTGGTTCGAGAGCTGTAATTCCATCACCTGATGTTCTGCGCAAAACTTTTTTCTGAATTAGAAATTGAAGTTTGAAATACTTCCAAGGATCGTGCTATAAAATTTCTTAAGGTCTTATCCTCTCCATACCAACATATCTTATCTTTTCTGAGAGGACAGCCA
>CAZGUO010000124.1:0-1641 GCA_964529185.1 uncultured Thermoplasmatales archaeon | reverse complement strand
ACCTCGCGAACTATATCATTTTCCAGCTTTTCTTTTGATATTCCAGGGTCATGCTGGGTAGACACAACTATGGCATGAGCCCTTAAGGGCTTTCCTTCTTCATACTCTATAGAAACTTGGGACTTTCCATCTGGTCTCAGATAAGGTATCCTTCCCTCCTTTCTAACTGTAGCCAACCTCCTTGTCAGTTTGTGGGCAAGCATTATTGGAAGAGGCATCAACTCTTTTGTTTCTCTGCATGCGTATCCATACATCATGCCTTGATCTCCTGCTCCAAGTTCTTCATCATTGAGCAGAACGCCTCTAGATATGTCTGGACTTTGTTCCGTTATCTGTACCCATACCGAGCATGTTTCCCACTCTATCCCATACTCCGCCTTTGTGTAACCTATATCTTTTATGGTCTGTCTGACTACATGCGGAACATCCACATAGCCATCTGTTGCCATCTCACCGAAAACAAGTACTCCTCCATTTTTGGTGGCTGTCTCGATAGCTACTCTTGAGAATTTGTCCTGTCTCAGAGCATCATCTAAGATCGCATCAGATATCAGATCACACATCTTATCTGGATGGCCTTCCGTTACCGATTCAGATGTGACTATCTTCCCCATCTTTACCACCAACGAGTCTACTGGAAGGTTTAATTCACTTATAACCTTTTTCTCATAAATTTTTATACGCGTTTTGCATTCCCTATTTGGGGCCCGTAGCTTAGCCTGGTTGGAGCGCCCGGCTGATAACCGGGAGGTCAGGAGTTCAAATCTCCTCGGGCCCACTCTTCGACATAGTTTCTTCTGTAAAAGATGGCTATTGGAATTTATCTATGGGAAGTTAAGAAGGTAAAAAAGCTTCGAGTATCATGTTGGCTGATCACTCTATATTTACACGGTAGGCGCCCTTCTCCTTCTTTCTCTCTTTCCTCCTTATAACTATGTCCAGTACTCCATTTTTGTAAGTAGCCTTTGTTGTCTTTGGTTTCACTTTACATGGTAGTTGTATCCGTTTATGATATCTTTTCCTCGGGTTGTTTACCTTTATTTCCACGGCATCCTCTGTCACTTCGATATCTATATCCTTCTTCTCCACTCCGGGAATCTCCATCGTTATCGCGATTTCATCTTCTCCCTCAATGATGTCTGTAAGAGGCTCTATCTCATCTGTCACTATCGATTCTCCGTCTGGAGTCTCTATAGCCTTATTTCCGAATTCTTCCAGTCTTGGTTTTCCATCTGGACCTATGGTGAGTCTGAATCCTCTTACTATTGGTCTTCCAGGCTCTGCATTCGTTAACATCTTGAAGAGTTCTTCCGCCATTCTCTCCAGATCTTCCAAAAATCTCTCATCAAAGAATCTATCGAAAATTTCATCATCTATACCGAAAAACCTGAAGGGTTTTTTCCTCCTTTTGTCTTTCTTAGATGGATCCATGATATCTAAGTAATATAAGCACGGAGAAGAATTTAAAGTATTCGGTGATTTTGGCAAAAATAACGGGTCCGCGGGGATTTGAACCCCGGCTGGAGGCTCCGAAGGCCTCTAGGCTATCCAGGCTACCTCACGGACCCATGATATAGACTAAAATGGAACTTGATTAAAAAGGTTGTTTTAGTTATATTTTTGATCTAGGTGGGATATAAT
>CAZGUO010000123.1:0-1667 GCA_964529185.1 uncultured Thermoplasmatales archaeon | reverse complement strand
GTTCATGTGGTACTACAATCATTTGAGGTGGTGTCTGTGTTAAGTGGACAGGTCTATAGCAACTTTCGGATACCATGCAAATCATATATTTGACGACAGCTCAAACTTTGTTGGAACTAAAGAGCGAATTAGTGATGTGATTCTAATTTACAGTGTTGATGAAGACGCCAAAAATTATGAACTTCAGCAAATCGAAAAGACTAAGGAAGAACTGGAATCTAAATTAAAATTCCTTGAAGTTCCCCATATAATTATAAAAGTCGATCCATACGACTTTAATGAGAACGTCAAAAGATTTAGAAGTTATATAATTCCAAAGACTATTATTAACATAACCGGAGGAAAAAGAATTGTCGGACATGCGCTCTTTTATTCTGCTATATTGGAGCGAAATAAAATAGGAAAAAGTGATTTACGTATCTAAAACAGGAAAGATGATCGAGTTACCTTTAGTTTCACCAAATATAACTCTCACAACTTTTGAAAAACAGATTCTCAAAATATTAAATGGGAAAAAATATATGTATGTAAACGAAATAGCTAATGAACTTGGTAAATCAATATCGATGGTAAGCGAGTATATTTCAAAACTTGAAAAGAAAGGATTAGTTAAGAAAATTCATGAGGGTAGAAAAAGAAGAATAGAGAAGACGATTTAGATAATTACCCAGTTTATCAAATAAATATGCCACTAGTGTTAAAACCCAAAAAATAACTTATAATTCCATTTAAAGTAACAACGTAGAGGATAGATATACAATTTATTTTCACAAAAAATTTGTTTAAATTTATATATGATACTATCAACAACATATAAAATTAAACCAAAATTCTTAGTCAAATTACTGTTTTTTAATCTTTTTCCTGTGAATAATTCTTATCGCAAGCAAACTGATTTCGAAAAAGGCAATCATCGGTAAAGCCACCATTGCCTGTGTAAAAACATCTGGAGGCGTTATAGCAGCTCCAACAATGAAGAATCCCACGTAAAAGTGTCTTCGATAATACTTTAGAGTTTCAAATTTAACTATGTCGTTACCGACTAAGAATAACATTACAATCGGCATTTGAAATACTAAGCCAAAAACTGTGAGCATCAAAACTATGAATCCTATAAACTCTGAGATCGTATAAAGGGGTAGTACACCCTGACTTGCAGCACTCTCGTAAAGAAATTTCATGAAAATTGGTAACATTATCATGTAGCCATACACTACACCTAATGTAAACAAAATTGCTGAAACGATGCCATATTTAATTGCTGTAGATTTTTTAATGTCTACATTCTCTAAAATTTCTGTACGCTCCTTAAGAGCTTTGTAAATCAAGCGAATTAGGTAAGGCAAGATGCAAACAAATGCAATCACTAAGGATATCTTCAATTTTAGAATTAATCCTTCCAAAGGATATGTATAAATTGTTTCAGCCCCTTTAGGCAGTAAATCAGATTCTATTTTCGATATTATTGAATCTGCAACAAATGCATAGATTATTACCCACAAAATAACTAAAACTAAGATTATCCTAAGTAATTTAACCCTCAATGCAAGTAAGACTTCAGCCACATCCGTTGCAAGTTCAGCCATTTGTAAAAGTTAGATTGGCTGTATTTAAACAAATAGGTTTCCTACCATAAAAACTTTAACAGTTCAATAGTTATTCAGTCC
>CAZGUO010000122.1:0-1724 GCA_964529185.1 uncultured Thermoplasmatales archaeon | reverse complement strand
TCCTGTAATCCTTTGATAGACGCATTATACCAGGATTTCTGTTATGCATTAAGGAGTAGAGTTCGACATCTTCTGACTTTACAACAGCATCACATATCGCATGCTCTCTTGCGCCGCCACCTACAACTAATACTTTTATCAATTGCCTCCCCAAGCCCAGAATAGCAAACCTGTTTTTAACACTTTTTTAAAATTTCACTTTTAGTTACAAGTGGAACTAGATCCACGTTTTCTTCGCTTAATTTCTCCTTTGCTCCCTCCTCCCTATCAACGACGGTAACCACCTTATCCACGATAGCTCCGTTTTCCCTCAGGATTTTGATGGCTCTGATTACAGATCCTCCAGTTGTTGTTACATCCTCGACAATCAGAACCCTTTTACCGTTGACATCCCCGCCTTCTATTAGCTTCTTTGTACCGTGGGTTTTTTCCTGCTTTCTCACTATAACAAAGGGTTTTTCCGATTCTAGAGAGAGTGCTACAGCTATGGGTACAGCCCCAAGCTCCATACCTGCTATAATCTCGTAGCCCGCAACATAATCTTTCATCTTGCTAGCTATTAGTTTCAATATCCTGGGATTGGTGCTTGCCTGCTTTATGTCTATATAGTAACTGCTTCTCTTTCCAGATGTCAGGATAAAATCACCGAATTTTACCGCACCGCACGATATCAGAAGATCCACAAGATCTTGTCCCATTGATTTTTAAGAAAAAGAAAAGAGAATTTAATGGTTTCTAGTCTTTCTCTCCTATCTTTGCAATCTCTACTGGATGTAAAATCGATGGAAGGGAGGATGATTTTATACGGCAGTTCCAAGCCTCTAATAGATCACCCTCTTCTTTGCTCAGGTTATACAAAATTGGTCTGTATGATATCTCTAGGTAGATGTAGCCTTTCATCTTGAGTAATCCATCTTCAAATATCAGCACATCTATCTTCCTGCTGTCCTTTCTTAGAACTAGCGGTATGACAACCTCCTCTGTTTTGTTTGTGTCAATACTTCCAATCTCTATATCTGTCTTATGTTGGGCAAGACCTTTCCAATCCATAACGTAAGCTACAATCTCTATATCTCCCGATTTGTTCCATCTGTTTGTTAGGTATAGTATGCATGTGATGTTAAGAGTTTTATTTGTTGCCGATTCTTTTAGCAGATAGTAAGCATCTATCGAGATATGGTTATCTCTACCTGGTAATGTTGCTGTACTTCTATTTACTACCATACCAAAAACTGCGAGACCCACTATAGCTCCAACAACTACCATAGCCAAACACATCTTTGCTACCTTTTTCATTCACATCACCAGACAATTTTATGAAAAAATTCGTATATAATGCCTAAGAAAATGTTAGGAAAAACCCGAACGCTTGTTAGGAAAAACCCTAACAAAAGCAAAACCATTTTTAAACATAAAAATCTAAGAAATTTTGGATGGCAAAGGTAACTATAGATAAAGAGACATTCAAGGCATTGGCTTCCGATGTGAGGTTAGAGATTCTGAAGGCTCTGGATGGAAGAAAAATGAATTTATCTGAAATTGCTAGGAAAACAGGTCTAAGTAAGACAACGATACTCGAACACATGAATAAGCTTATCCAGGCAGATCTTGTTAAGAAGATAGAAAGAGAAGGGCACAAATGGACGTATTACAAGCTTTCTTGGAAGGGATCTTCTCTTCTACATCCCGACAACACGAAAATAGTTATAACATTTTGTCTATCT
>CAZGUO010000121.1:0-1751 GCA_964529185.1 uncultured Thermoplasmatales archaeon | reverse complement strand
ATCTCTAGAGTTTCCTTGTGATTACCTTTCCTCTTCTTTCTATTTTTCCTTTACTTTCCAGTTTTCGAAGTAGATACTCCATCCAGTTTTTATCCTGCTGTATCTCTCTTGCAAGCTCTTCCACAGTATAACTTCTGCGGGACAGTTTTTCTAGAATTAAAGAAGTAGCAGCATCCTCTTCAGCCATTCTTTTTATCTCGTCCATGTCTGGCACAACTATACCATACTCTTCCTGTAACCTCAATAACCTTTGAAAAAGATAGGCTATCCAGGCAGTATCGGAGTTCTCACTTTGCCATTTTATTTCTTCTTTTATGATTTCAAAATTCAATCCCTGCAAGAAGAGTAAATGCATATCCTCCAGATCCCTTTCTCTTTCCGTTACACCTTTGAACAAGAACATGTCCTCTTTTGACACGAGAAAAATCCTTAGGTTTTCGAAATCAAAATCCATTTCGATGCACCTTTTTATCATACCAGGAGACAGGACCAAGCCATGGCATACCATCTTTATAAATACATCCCATCTAAAGCCATCTCCATTTTCCATCACCAGCCTTGATCCCATTTTTTGATATTGTGGCAAAAATTTCTCCACATATCCGCATCTTAGGAGTGCATCCCTCAGAATATACAGCTCTTTCTTCTTGTTGAGAATTACATCCATGTCTTTTGTTGCATCCTTCAAACCGAGCAAACTCATGTTCCCTCCACCAATAAGGTATAATTTGAGATGTTCACAGAGGGCATCATCGATCTTTTTCAGTTCGTTTTGGATGTATTCCTTTCCAAAACTCATCCTATCACCTGTACTCTTTCAGGAGTTCATTATACTCCTCTCTACTTGGAAAATCATCAAACTCTCTCTTCTTATCAACATACTCTATTATCCTCATCACCTTCTCTTCCATTTTGTATATCTTTGCTATTCTTATCAAATCCTTTGGTCTCATCTTCTGATATAAAAGGCATGCATACGCTGCGTTTGTCTTGCTGTCTGGTTCGATCAAGATGGTATGGATAATTATATCGGAAACCGTCATCTCTCTTCTGGAATAGAAATAATAGTTGTGTGATGGTATAAAGAGCAAGCCAAACTCTTTGAAGACGGATGTAGCGGTTAAATGGTAATTTTCTTTCTTTATCTCTCTATGGGTTTTCATTAAAAATTCGGGGCCTCTCTCCCATATCAGAATCGCATCTTTATCTACTCTTTCCGTCTCTATCCTGTTCAAGAAACTTTGGAATTCAAAAACGAATGTTTTCAATATCCTGTGGCGCGGATTTATCTTGTAGCCATCGTTCCTGATCAAGATTCCATATCTCAGGAAATCCTTTATGGCGTTATAGACGGTCTGAGTGGTAACACCAACTATTTTAGCTATAACTGGAGGATAATTTTCTATCACAGAGAGTATTGTTATTCTCTTTTGGGTCAGCAATCTTTCAACTGGTAAATCTGGGTACTCCTTAAGAAATTCAAAAAACAGGGAAGCGTGCTTTGTTTTCCCGATTTTCAGAAAAATTTTTTTGTTGTGCCTTTCCCTGATGATAAACCCCAGTCTTTCTAGATTTTTTGTAGCAATAGATACCTTCCCTTTGCTCAACCCCGTTTTCTCTCCAATTTCTTTGAGGGAAATTCCATCGCTGAAGTTGCGAAGTATCTTCAACTCGGTCTTACCGATCATTAAAAACAAAAGGGAACTTATTTATAAATAAGTTTCCTTTTATTTGAAAAATCTTGTCTGCGA
>CAZGUO010000120.1:0-1782 GCA_964529185.1 uncultured Thermoplasmatales archaeon | reverse complement strand
ATATCGATGGAGATCCTTCTATATCTATCTGGAGAGCGTCAGATATCAGATGCAATAAAAAAGATGGGTGTGAAGAAGGACAGTCAAAAACTGGTATTCATATTCTTAGATTCTAAAGATCACGATGAGTTAAAGGGTAAGATATCGGAAGATGAAGCGAGGAAGATTGTTGAGGAGATGGGTATGGAAATAAAAGAAGATGTGATGGAGCCGAGCAGAGAAAAGTTGCGCATGCTCGGTTTCTCAGAGGAGGAGATAGATACAGTGGACAAAGATAAATATGAAGATCTAGTTTTAGAAAAGGTGGCGATGGTTGATATCATAAAATAGCCCGCATGAGGTAGCTTGGATATCCTGGAGGCCTGCGGAGCCTCCTACCCGGGTTCGAATCCCGGTGCGGGCATAACGTTAACTTTCGTACAAAAATGTTTTTATATGTGGATGTACACAGATAGTTATGATGGGAAATAGAAGCAAAGGCACGGACCCCGATCCCACTATTGAGGTTCCGGATCCATACCCGGAGATTTGAACCACATGGTGATAATTTTTAACACCCTTTCTAGAACAGGGAGAGAAGTTGATCTAATAGATCGAGGACTCCAGTCTCTCTGTTAATTCTTCTGGTATCTTTATGCTGCGCTCTGGATACTGAATACCTTGATCATCAGAAAGTCTGTAGAAGAATTTCACAGGTATCTCGCTTTTTGATAGAGATTGATCTATCTTTTCTAAATCGAGAGTTTTTGCAGTTACCTGCATGGTTGAATGAGGTGGTATCTCCATTGGGGAGCCTTCTTCTATGCTATCCTTATCCTCTGCTACTCTATCAAAAAGGCATAGATGCATCTTTTTCTTGTTGGTAATAACATAAGGGAAAGAAATCCACATTTTGTGCTCTCCTCTGTTTTTGATAGTTAGTTTTATGTATAGAGTGTAGCCTCTTCCATATATCGCTTTATCGAGGTATATGTCATCAATATTCACCTTTACTACTTGTCTCCTCACTTCCTTTAAGGTGTAGACCCCGAAAAAAGTATCAGTACATGGATATGGGGCAAATTCCTTTCCACAGTTACCGCATATGAGAGCAATCTCATCAAGATAAATCGGAACCACTTCTAGCTTTCTCCATCCTTTGAACCTAGATCCACAGTTTGGACATCTCACGTTTTTCATGATGTATCTTCTGGGTAGATAGGTATAGGCTTTTCTAAAGAACTCCAACTTTACCGTTATCGGCTCTTTACTTACATCGTGGATCATAAGAACATAGACCGCCATAGCAAATATTAATCCGAAACCAATGATCTCCCGAAATTCTTTACTAAGCCCTTTCACAAAAACACCTACAATTATAAGAATAAGGAAAAAAGGGATCACCCCAAATTCAAGGAAACCAACCAATATGGTTATGAAAGCTTGAGCTATAGAGACAGAGAGAGGTATTCTAAAGGTTACCTTTTCCATCGGTTAGAATTTTTTGTACCATCTTAAAAATGTTTCTATCCAACCTTTTGAAGTGACTGTATTGTTGACATTTCCTTTGCATCGAAATAAAATTTTTAAATACTGCAAGCCCTTTCCTACCAGCGAGAAATGGTGTGGGGAGGGTATCGAGCTCATGAGGAGGATAATCTTAAGATGTATACCAGGTAAGAGAGCATTGATGATAACAATTGTAAGCATGTTCTTCTTGATACCAATATCAGCTTCTCTCTCCTTAGCTCAGCAATCACCAATAGCTATAATCTCTGCCCCAGATACAGCCTTAACAAACCA
>CAZGUO010000119.1:0-1788 GCA_964529185.1 uncultured Thermoplasmatales archaeon | reverse complement strand
ATGATAACCATCTTTCCAGAAGGTAACATTTTTCGACGCTGTCAACTTTTTCACCTCCACAGATTATATGGCACATCATGCTGTAGTTCAAGTTTTGATACTCTCCATTTAGGTTACATTAGAGGGGTTGAACAGGGGTTTCTCCGCTTCGTTTGGTGTTTTTTTTGAGAGTTACAATAATAGAAAAGTTTATATATAATATAGATCGTAAAAAGCATTAAAGAGACAGAAGAGGTGAAAAAATGAGGGAAATCCTTGCAATAGGTATGTTGGGCATATTTCTGCTTGCGGTAGCTGCTGTACAACCAGTAACAGCATCGCATCAAAAACTATCACTATCAGCTATACCTGCAATCTCTCATAAGTCTTTGCTTGAGAGAGTGTCATCGATGAAGGATCTGATAAAGGGTATCGCAGAAAAAAGAAAATCACTGGTTTCAATAGTAGATAAGAAGGATATAGTTTCTATTATTTTAGCCGTACTTACAGTACTTGCTGCCTTGATGAAAAAACCTATACTAGCTACCATGCTTATCTACGCGTTTGTGCTCCTACATACTGTCTCCTATTCTAAGGTTGATTCTAGGTTATCGTAAGAGAACAATAAGAAACAGGCTAACATCACCCCCAGTTAATCATCATGTCAACACATCTCAACATTTACGAAGGTCGGCCAAGGACTCTCTTCTTTTTTCCATATGATAATCATCTTTCCAGAAGACAACATATCTTTCTAATAAACAGAAAACCTAATTAAATTACTCAGATTATCGAGTAGTTGATTCCATGCTGGATTCCTTCAAAATCGTGCTGAGAGATCTCGGCGGATTGCTAGTTATAGTTGGAGTTGTTACACTCTTTGTCCTGATTGTTCCCATTATCTTTGGTGAGTACCTCGCTATCAAACCTATTCTCCTAACCGCAATGATATATTTTGGTCTAGGTGTACCTCTATATTTTGGTTTAAAGAAATCTGGAGAGACGAATCTCAGGCTTGCCATGATAACTGCATCACTTGGATGGCTTTTCGTTTCGCTGATCGGAGCAATACCTTTTCTCTATATGTCTGAATATGGCTTGGATGTTGGCATGGATCCAGTATCTGCAATCTTCGAGTCTGTAGCTGGATGGACCGGTACAGGTCTGACCATGGTTATCAATGAGAGTAAGTTGCCTCATACCTTACAATTCTGGAGAACGATAACCCAATGGGTTGGAGGGGTTGGGGTTATAGTTTTAACGCTTGCCATACTTGCAAGACCTGGTACAGGTTCATTCACTCTATACAGATCTGAGGGTAGAGAACAGAAGATCCACCCATCGATAGTAGCTACCGTTAGATCCATATGGTGGATTTACCTGCTTTACACGTTCGTTGGGGTATTTGTCTTAACCATTGTAGAGATGTTTACCGAGAAAGATATTCCCTTTACAGATCTCCTATGGCGATCTATAAATCACTGCATGACAGGAATATCTACCGGTGGTTTTTCAGTTACCGACAATAGCATCGCATCATACAGCATGCCTTCGCAGATAGTGATAATGATTCTAATGATTCTCGGTGCGATAGCGTTCGTTTCTCACTACGATCTGCTCAAGGGAAAAGTAAGGAAATTCTTTTCCGATCCTCAAACAAAGGCTCTCTTCTTCCTGATATTTCTAGGCATACTCTTACTTGTGGCATTCAACTATCCCCTCAGATCAATCTACGGAGATCTTAAGATCTATACCTTCCAGTTTATCTCTGCAATAACATGCACCGGCTTCTCAACGGCAGATATCTCA
>CAZGUO010000118.1:0-1812 GCA_964529185.1 uncultured Thermoplasmatales archaeon | reverse complement strand
AAAGCTCCGGCGGCGCTTCCGCAGGGAGCTCGGCGGTGCAACCTATCAGACCATCATTGCTGAGTGTGACGATATCGAGTATGGTGAGATCGAAGCTATCTGGAATTGGATCATAAGCTGTGACTACCTGGAAGGAGATATTGGTTGTAGTAACGGGTACCTTCCCGATGATGCATATCTCTCCACCTCTCTCAACTATAGCTGGTATCGTCATCCTTGGAAATACGATACAGCAATCTTCGGAAGGTAGGAAATCTTCAATATCAGACATGAAGGTATCGATATCTATGTTGAAGTTGTTTATCTCGTTCATCTTGAGTAAAAAATCTTTTACATTATCAGCGGTTGTAATCGATTCAACTTTGATACCACCCGTAACAGATAGAAGTAAAAGCATTGTCGCCATGACTATTAAAGTTGTTTTGCTACTATTCAGGATACCACCATCCATGGATTAATCTACCCACAATATAATTTTGTGACAAATGTACTTTTCTGGCAAATTTTTTCAAATTCTGCGCAAATAAGATTAAGGGTTTTGCCTTTACCGCTTATAAGGACATGAAAATCTTTGTTCTCGGTCCAGCGGGCTGTGGGAAGAGTAGCTTTGTAAAGCACTTTTCAGAATATCTCAGAGAGATGGATCTAGATGTGAAATGTGTAAATCTTGATCCCGCTACAGATCCCATCTTTGATGCAAATATAGATATAAGACGTTTTGTGAAAACTGAAGATATTATGAAAAGATTCAAACTTGGAATTAATGGAGCTCTCATTAAATCTATGGAGGAGTCCTTGAAATACGTTGAAAATCTTGATTTGTATGGAGATTATATACTGTATGATACTCCGGGACAGATGGAGATATTTATATACTCTCAGAGTGGCGTAAAGATGGTGGAAAGGCTATCCGATCAGACCACCCTTGGTCTATTCTTGATAGATTCAACTTTAGTAGCTGATGCTGAAAGCTTTCTGTCAGCGATAATGCAAAATGCTATAGTCTCTCTCCGCCTTTCTATACCAACAGCTACCATCATAACAAAAAGCGATATCGCAGATATTGATGTAGAAAGGATGAAGGAAGAGATATCAAGGAAAGATACGGCTCTAGCTGGACTTTTGGAAAAAACAACTCACTTCATAGAATATACAACACTTTCCCAAAGGATAGTAAAGATATCGAGTTTGAAAAAATCCGGCTTTTCAGATGTTTATTCTCTTATAAATGAGATGTTCTGTACCTGTGGTGATGTGAGTTGATTTTTTAAGAGAGATTTACAATTAGAAACCCCATGGAGCTGAAAGAGGCAATAGAGAGAAGGAGAAGCGTGAGGAGTTTTGTTGACAGAGATGTTGAGATCGATGATATCGTAGAAATCTTAAGGTATGCAAACCTTGCGCCATCAGCAGGGAATCTCCAAGCTAGAGATTTTGTTATAGTCAGAGATGAGAGGTTGCGGAGATCTCTTGCGAGAGCTGCGCTCGACCAAGAGTTTGTGGCTGAGGCGCCAGTTGATATAGTTGTGTGTGCCAACCTGAGAAGAATATCTCCTTATGGAGCAAGAGGGATAGATCTTTATTGCATTCAAGATTCTGCTGCATCTATAGAGCACATCTTACTTTTGGCTCTCGAATATGGATTGTCTACATGTTGGGTGGGAGCGTTTGATGAGAGAAGAGTTTCTGAGGTCCTAGGTCTACCTAACTATGCGAGACCTGTAGCCATCATTCCCATAGGATATCCAAGACAAATTCCAAAACCTACTCCAAGAATAGAGATAGACAAGTTGATCCATGTGGATGGGTGGT
>CAZGUO010000117.1:0-1836 GCA_964529185.1 uncultured Thermoplasmatales archaeon | reverse complement strand
AGGTCTTTTAAAATTGTTGAAAGGAGACCCCATCTTCTCTATATAATACCTCTCATAACTTTATTCCTCAGGTTAACGGACGACTTTCATCACCTCGTATGGTCTTCTTCAAGCACCATAAGAATCTACGGAGTTACAATGCCTCTTTCAAGATACGGACCTTGGTTCTGGGTTTTTGCTGTTTATTCCTACTTTCTAGTTTTTGCTGGAAGTGGTTTGCTATTAAGAGAGGCTATAGGTTATTCCAGTCTTTATAAGAAAAAATCTACACTTATCATAGCAGCCGCCTTATTTCCTCTCATTTTCAGTTTCGTATATCTGTTTAGAATATGTCCATTCGACCTAACACCGGTTTCCTTCTCATTATCTTCCTTTTTTGCATTTATCGGCATTTACAGGTTGAGACTGATGGAAATCATTCCTATAGCTAGAGATAAAGTCATCGAAAATATGGCGGATGCAGTTATGGTATTTGATGAAGAGCTTAGACTGATAGATTTGAATAGATCTGCAGAGAAATTTCTATCAAAAAGGCGAGAAGAAGCAATTGGAAAATCTGCGATCGATTTACCTTTAGATGTAGATGTCTTAGAAATTTTACGCAATGAGGGGAAGAGAACATATGGAAAGAACGGGAGATTTTATGATGTGGCAGTTCAACCTGTAAAGGATAAGAGAGGCAAAACGGCTGGCAAAATATTGATAGCAAGAGATATAACCGATATCAAGAGATATCAGGAACAACTGGAAGAGCTCAATAAGTATCTGGAAGAGAAGGTTAGAGAAAGAACAAAGGAAGTGTGGAAGTTGGTGAAACAGAAAGATGATTTTATAAAGCAGTTGGGTCATGATCTGAAGACACCTTTAACTCCAATAATATCTTTACTTCCACTGGTAAAGGAGAAGGTCAAAGATGAAGAAGTGAAAAGGCTTTTAGATATCATCTCGAGGAATATCACCTACATAAAAGACCTAGTAACAGATACGCTCAGTCTGGCTCAGCTAAGCACACCAAGTTACAAACTAAAGCTTGAAAATCTGAATCTCCGTAGTGTTGTTGATGAATGCCTAGGAGAAAATGAACACTTGATCAAGGTAAAAGACATGCGTCCACTTAACGAGATTGATGAATCGATTTCTGTTAAGGCAGATAAATTGAGGTTGAAAGAAGTTTTTGCAAACCTGATTTCCAATTCTGTCAAGTATACTCCGAGAGGGGGTGGATTAGATTCTGTGCAAAGAGGTCTGGAAAAGAAGTTATAGTAGAGGTTAGGGATAACGGAATTGGTTTGACAGAAGAACAGAAAGAAAGAATCTTTGAAGAATTTTATAAAGCTGACGAATCGAGGCACGACATAAGTTCGTCTGGCCTAGGACTCTCAATATGTAAAAAGATCGTTGAGAAGCATGGCGGTAGAATATGGGCTGAAAGTGAAGGTATCGGAAAAGGGACGAGTATATTTTTTACTCTACCGCTCGGGGAGACATAAATGAGTCGTTGTCCTTTGAAAATATCCTGAATACATCCTTTAATCTGAATCTTCTGCCTCAACGTTGATTTTATATCTGTAAAATCCATTCTTCGCAACGTCCTTACTCCTGCGGCAAGGACACTTGACTTTACCGTGCATTCCCATCCCCCACATCCAAATGGAATGCACGGTATATCTTATTTATCCACAATTTTATCCCACAATTAACTTAGCAGTACCCGAAAGGAGATCGGATGGGGTTTATGATGGTCTGCATACCACAATATTTTAAATGTCTGCATTATTCCGGGTAAAAAGGTTTGATATGGATGAACTCCTGAGAGTAGAGAATGTTACAAAGTTT
>CAZGUO010000116.1:0-1884 GCA_964529185.1 uncultured Thermoplasmatales archaeon | reverse complement strand
TATCCTCGTGGCTTTGGGAGCCATGGACTCCGGTTCAAATCCGGGCGGGCCCATTCTCGCCTTATGGAGAGATTTTGGTCAAAACCGTTTTTATTGTGCCTTGTTTCATAAAAATTATCTTGGCTACCTTTCTCACCAGGTTTAAACCTGGATTTGAGGGTAGCCTTAATCCAGTCATAGGGCGCAAGCCTGTAGAACTGCTGTGCATATCTTATGTAGCTTTCTGTCGTTGTGATCTTTTCATGTCCAAGCCAGTTCTTTACCGTGTAAACTTCAAAAGCCCCCGTCTCAAGCTTTGTTCGTATCAGCATTGCGATGGCGTTCCAATGTCTCGATGTGTATGGCTGATAATGTTGCCATACCTTCTTTCCATGTTCACTTAGCTTGTGTCCGAGATGTCTGACCGTGAAAGGTTTTCCCGATGGCTGAAGATAGAGGGCGTCTCCTGAGTATTGGTTCTCAACTTTAGGTCTCCAGTGATCAATCCAATTCTTGAATGATTTTCTGGTCTTGCCATCCATTATGACTTTATCGGGATAAATTTGTCTTATTGATTTGTGCTTCTTTGTCTCCGTTATGTAAATGCAGCCATTTTCGATGTCTACATCGCTGACTTTCATGTTCACTATTTCGGAGGGTACTCTCCAGCCGATCCAGAAACTGTGCGCAAAGAGATACTGGTAGAGGGCATTTTCGTAAGGATCTGCAGAGTATTTTGAGTTGATCAGTTTATATACGATCTGTGGTAGAGGGATGATTCTCTTTGTTGTTTTTGCCTTGGGTGGAAGTTTATAGAACCATAGCCTGTCGTCCATTCCATAGGCTTTCAAGAATATTTTTATGGTCTTTACTTCGTGTTTCAGGGCGTCATGATTTGCCTTTTCTACTTCTTCTCTAAAGCGCATGTGTGCAAGGAATTGGTCATAGTTTAGATTCCTGAAGTTAATGGGAAATACTGGATGGTTGGCCATAAATCTGGCGTATCTCATTCTATGCTCGATCGTTGATTCAGATAATCTCAGCCATCTCTTTGCGAATTCCTTTACTGCTTCAAAGAGTTCTTCCTGATCATCAAAGTCGTTTGGATCCACGAAAATCGATGCATATCTTTTCAGATCTCCTCTGGCGTATGCAGTCCGTAAACTCTCTACACGGCTCATCACTCCCCCTGGAACTTTCTCCTCTCCCAACTCGCCAGGAGAGGGTATTTCCACATTGGGGGAGTGATTTAAGTCTATTTTTATCCCTCCTCCCTTTTTATTAACCTCTTCAAATTCTTCTTAATCTTAACCTCTGTAACCTTTCCTAATTTTGCAATCAAAGATGCAATCTTTTCTGGAGAAGGTTCTGGAAGATTGTTTCCTTTGCTATCTGCACCTATTGAAACGAATATAGGTTCACACAATGAAATCATTGTTGAAAATTTGTATAAATCGAAATCCATTATAGGTTCTACAGAAATCATCTTTTTAATTCCCGTACCGTTCCAACTTCTTAGGGCTTCTGCTCTCAGTCTTGGTTGTGGTGCTTTAGAAAAACTGTGATCTCTATTTGTCTCTAAAGTAGTCCCCAAAATTGTGTTTGGTGGGAATAAATCTCGAAATCTGGCAAATCTAAACGGGTTTTTGCTTTGGAATAGATAAGTATTATTAGGATACTGCCAACAATACTCTAACACCTTCAATATCCATTCATCTGGAATACTATCCGCAAATATGTCAATACTGCTACCAACAAAAATTATGTTGCCTTCGCCAAGCTTATCTTTTAAGGCTTTTTCATCAAGATGAGGTTCTTTCAATCTATCCCAGTGTCTCTTCATGTAGCAGTAAGCACATTCATGAGGACATCTGCCTTTGATTGGATTCCAAGTATGAGTCACCC
>CAZGUO010000115.1:0-1893 GCA_964529185.1 uncultured Thermoplasmatales archaeon | reverse complement strand
AGTTTGACGAGTACTTCAGAGACATGAGAAGGAGAATGAACATGCTAATCAGGGACGCAATGAGCGGAAAGCTACCAGAGCCAAAGGAGGGAGGTCCATACATCTATGGATGGAGCTTCAGAATAGGTCCAGATGGAAAACCAGTGTTTCAGGAATTTGGTAACATACCGCAGAGAGGTATAACAGAGTTGCCAGGAAGCAGGGAACCTTTGGTTGATGTTCAGGAGACCGATGACGAGGTTCAGGTGACCGCGGAGGTGCCAGGCGTTAAGAAGGAAGAGATAGATCTGGAAGTTACAGGGAATACATTGATAATCAAAGTCGAAGGTAAAGATAGAAAGTACTACAAGGAAGTGGAGCTCCCAGCAGAGGTGGACCCAGATTCAGCCAAAGCTAGCTACAATAACGGAGTACTAGATATTCAACTGAAGAAAGTAAAGCCAAAATCAAAGGGCAAGAAGATAAAGATCAAGTAATCTCCTTTCTAATTTAATTTTTCAGGAGGTGATTTTATGGCTAGAGAGTGGACTCTAAAGGTTGAAGAGGCAAAGTCCAGAGATGTGGGCAGAGGGATAGCAAGGATAGATCCAGAAGTTGCCAACGAGATGAAGCTAACTCCTGGAGATGTTGTACTTATAGAAGGGAAGAAAAAGACCGCATGCATCTATTGGCCAGGGTACACAGAGGATTCTGGAAAAGGGATAATAAGGATAGATGGTACAACCAGAAAAAACGCGGGTGTGGGTATAGATGATAAGGTTAAGGTTAGGAAAATAGAGGCAAAGACCGCAAGCAAGGTTGTTTTAGCTCCTACTGAAGAGCTGAGAATATCTGGTGTAGAAGATTATCTAGCTCACTTACTCGAAGGTCATGTTGTTACCAAAGGTGATAAGATAACTATTAACCTAATGGGCAGGCAGATAGACCTCGTGGTTACAAGTATATCTCCTCCATCTGATGCCGTCATAATAGGTCTAACTACCGAGATCAAATTAAGTGAGAAGATTGCCAAAGAAGAGTTAAAGATACCTAAAGTGACGTACGAAGATATAGGAGGGTTGGATGAAGCTATAAGGCAGATAAGAGAGATGGTTGAATTGCCTTTAAAGCATCCCGAGTTGTTTGAAAAACTTGGCATAGAGGCTCCTAAGGGCGTTTTGCTTCATGGTCCTCCTGGCACAGGTAAAACCTTGCTCGCAAAGGCTGTAGCCAACGAGACAAACGCAAACTTTTATTCCCTTAGCGGACCAGAGATCATGAGCAAATACTATGGAGAGAGTGAGGAGAACCTGAGAAAGATTTTCAAGGAGGCTATAGAGAATGCCCCCTCAATAATATTTATAGATGAGGTTGATTCGATAGCACCAAAAAGGGAGGAGGTCACTGGAGAGGTTGAAAGAAGAGTTGTAGCTCAACTTCTGGCTTTGATGGATGGTCTTGAAGAGAGAGGAAAGGTAGTTGTCATAGGTGCAACCAACAGAATCAATGCCATAGATCCTGCTTTAAGGAGACCTGGAAGATTTGATCGAGAAATAGAGATTGGAATACCTGATAAAAAGGGAAGGAAAGAGATACTGGAAATCCATACCAGAGGAATGCCTCTATCTAAGGATGTTGATCTTGATAAGCTTGCAGAGATGACACATGGATACTCAGGAGCGGATCTTGAAGCTCTATGTAAAGAAGCAGCTATGAGGGCTTTGAGAAGGATTCTTCCAGATATAGATCTTGATGCAGAAAAAATACCTGCAGAGGTTATAGAGAAGCTAGAAGTGACGGAGAAAGATTTCTACGATGCTTTCAAGTCCATGACTCCATCTGCTCTGAGGGAGGTGGTGATAGAAACTCCAAACGTCCACTGGGACGACATAGGTGGTTTGAAGGAAGCAAAGC
>CAZGUO010000114.1:0-1968 GCA_964529185.1 uncultured Thermoplasmatales archaeon | reverse complement strand
TCATCTACAAGAACCCTTAAATATTATCTCGCAATTCCTGTTTAACCTATGGAATATAAAAATCCAAAACTTACTGTTGATGGAATAGTGGTAAGAGAGAATTCTATTCTCCTTGTAAAAAGGAAAAAGGAACCTTTCAAAGGGATGTGGGCATTACCTGGGGGATTTGTAAACTATGGAGAGAAGGTCGAAGATGCGGTAGTCAGAGAAGTCAAGGAGGAGACAGGTCTAGATACAGAGATCGAGAGGCTGTTTGGAGTATATTCAGATCCAGATAGAGATCCAAGAGGACATACTGTATCTATAGTTTTTATTCTGCGTGAGGTGGGAGGAAGGCTGGAAGGTGGAGATGATGCCAGCGAAGCCAAATTTTTCCCTCTCAACAACCTTCCTGAACTTGCCTTTGATCATTCCAAAATCATATCCGATTTTAGGAGGAATAGAAGATGATCTGTCCAAAATGCAAATTGCTAATGATAATAAAAGATGGATACTACGTTTGCAGAAGATGCGGGTATAAGGTTAAGAAAGAGGAAAGAGAAGGAAAGAGAATATCCATAAAGAGGGTAGAGAGAGAAATACCAGTTATAGAAAAGGATATAGAGACATTACCAAAAACAGAGGTTGTCTGTCCCAGGTGTGGTAATACTGAAGCCTACTGGATCCTGAGGCAAACCAGAGCGTCGGATGAACCCGAAACAAGGATCTACATCTGTACGAAATGTAATTATCGATGGAGAGAATATTGAGGTAAAATATATATTTAGTTTGTCAATTTAAAATATGGATGGAAAACCTGCATATAAAAGATATTGATATAACTCTCAATACAAAGGTTTTCTTAGGTATGCTTGTCTTTTCAGGATTTATCCTAATACTTGCCGTGGCATCTTCCTATTTCTTGTACAAATCGTTTCCAGCTATGATGTGTTCATGGATATTCTGGGTAACTCTGGCTGTACTCTTTAATTATCTAACGATAATCAGGCATAGAATAATCAAAGACGTTAAGATAGAGATATCAGAGGAGGGAGAAGAGGAGAGGGTATATACCGTTATGAAGGTGGAGTAAAACAGAAACTTCAATAAAAGATACCTGCAAGGAATTTTTCATCCCATCAAAATTAGAGAGGTGGGCCCGGCCGGATTCGAACCGGCGACCACCTGGTTATGAGCCAGGCGCTCCACCAGGCTGAGCTACGGGCCCTGCAAAACAGGTATAGTTTTCTCATACTTAAAGCTTAAAGACTTTTTATTGCTTCAATATACGAATGCAAGATTTGAGGAAGCTGGCAATCTACCCATTTCTGAGTGATTCCCGAGAGTATGTCAAGAAATTAGATATTTCGGTGGAAGAGCTTCTCACAAATGTGATCTATGAAAAGGCGAGAATATTTGGGGTAGAAAGGATAATGAATGCTTTTAGAAAAAGAGATGTTGGTGATAGGAAGTTAGTAAGCGAATCCGACTATCTATCAGAGATTCTCTCCTATCCCATAGCAAAGATGATATCTGTCTGTGTGAAGGATAATTTCATGATAAAGAGATACGCTTTGGGAGAGGCTCGTCATGCATACAGGCATCTCCTCAACGAACCTTTGGAATTTATCTTGTTCGTGTGCAAGGATTTGGGTCTAGATGTGAGGGAAGAAAATGGGGAGATGAAGATACACTTCGTTGATTATCTTAAATATGCTCCTACAACCTACAAGAAATGGAAACTTATCAATCGAGAAATGGAAAGAGGATTCGTTTATCTTGACAAGAAAGATCTAGTCAGAATAATTCAGGAGGCTGTAATGAAGATAATAGCAGAGGACCTCTCTACAAAACCTTGTATAGAATTGGTAGAAGATGTTTTTAGGAGAGAGATAGACGAGATAAGGGAAGAGCTTGAGAAGACAAGGAAGAAGCTATCTATCCATCCGGTTGGTAAAGTAAGCGTCGTGAACCTTCCGCCATGTATGA
>CAZGUO010000113.1:0-1987 GCA_964529185.1 uncultured Thermoplasmatales archaeon | reverse complement strand
AACATTATGTTAAATATAGTTAACATATTTAAGTTTATCGGTAAAGGGTTGGCCGGTTCACTATTTTCGCAACTTTCTGATAGCTACGACAATTACAAGTGCTATCAGGGCTAGATAAGTAATAAATCCTGGCACACCTCTTTTCATCACGTAAAGAGGCATCTTTATGTTGAAAATGGTTTCTCCGGTTTCCATATCGATGATATCTACCTTTCCATCAAGATATCCAATAGCTACAATCCTCCCATCGGGCGTGGCATCAAGAGAGCTGGGAGACATACTCACTCTAAATACCCTCTCTGGACCAGATAGGTTATAAACATGGATAATCGCATCAATCTCCCTCTTATGGAGAAAGAAGTTGTAACTCCTATCTCTTATAGTTTCGTTGCGTATGAATATCTTATCAAACTCGGCACCAAGTAAATATTTCTTTTCCCTTTCAGCTCTGAAAGGGAAGATGAGGGATGTCAAGATCGTCTTCCCTCCCGCATGAATCTTTTCAGAAAATCGACGTTCCATTCCTTCAAAGGTTACATTTCCTTTGATGATTTCTCCATCTGATAGAGAGAGCAAGGTTATGAAATATTTCTCCTTCCGTAATGTTACCAACTGGATCAATCCATTGTCTGAAGAGACAGAGACCTTCACTATCTCATCATCGAACCTTTTACTCCACGAAACGGTTTGATTTGTTGCATCCATAATCCAGATATCATGATATGTGTAGATCAGTATCGATTTTTCTAGGGAGTAGAGATTAAAATTCGATGATGTAAGGTTGGAAGGAAGTTCCATACTCCTCTCCAAGGAAAAGTCAGAAGAGTTATATATCCTTATCATACCGTATTTTGCCACCAGCATCCTTTTTCCATCGGGAGACCAGCATAATCCGTTGGCATCCCCTATTTCAAAAACCTTTTGATTATCTTGAACCCTGTATACTTTGAAGGATGACGTTGAACCATAGTCCTTTTCTATCACATAATATTGACCATCGGGTGAGAGAGATACCGACACCTGACAGTTTATACTGGAATTGTGGATCAGCATCTTAGATGAAAGATTCCATATCTGCAACAGTTCATACAGTTCACTTTTCCCTTCGATCGAATATCTTGGTTTGGCCAAGATAAGGAGGGTTTTACCATCATCCGATATGTCCACTTTTTCTATATCTAATCTACCGATGTAAGTCGGATTAGTTTCTTCTTCCATGATGATCAGGGGAATAGATGAACATACCGCCATTACAACCACAGATATGACGACATATTTCGGTTTGATGATACCCGAGTAACTGCTTGTCAGGAAGGATAGGAGGAGGACCAACCCGATTATCGTGATAGGCAGGTATACCATGAGGATATACACCAGTGCCAAAAGAAAGGCGTATTCCCGTATGTATTGCGCCCCGTACAGGCCACAAAAGAAGAAGATCAATGCTCCCAACATAATAGACAATAATATGTACAAGTACAGATGTCGCGATTTCTCCCGTAAGCTCTTCCGATCTTTCAGTCCAAAGAGGATATAACAGAGGATTGATAGAGACAGGATGATTAAGATGAGAAAAAGCGAGATGAATGTGTATTCTCCGAATTCGAGCAGGATAAAAGACAAGATGTAAATGGTACCGATAAGAGAGATTGATGCTATTAGGAGTGCCGATACGCAGTCCGAAATCTTCACCTTCCCTGAATATGCAAATTCCCCTTAAAAGCCTTATCGCTTGGTATCAATCCGGATCTCACCCCGAGAGAGTTTTTCTTTTCGGAACCCAATTTTTGGTTGCCACAATACCAATGTATTTATAAATGCTTGGTATCCACATTACCAACATGAGAACCTAGCTCAAAAATTCTTATCCCTCTCAACCTTTCCATCATCACCTTTTTATTCTGTGCCCGCATTCTTGGATTTGGTGACCAACATGGACTGGTATAAAGAGGCGTTGTATGTAAGAGAGCAGACCATAAAGAATAAT
>CAZGUO010000112.1:0-2014 GCA_964529185.1 uncultured Thermoplasmatales archaeon | reverse complement strand
CTGTTTTAATGGATGCTGCCTCTAGGAGTTAAAAGTGGAGAAAATTTAATGGGGTTTCTAGTTGGATGCGTAAAGCTGTATGCCTTCTTAGTTTTTAGAAATTTCTTACAATCAACATGTCTAGAAAGTAAAAGTCTCTCGGATAATCTCGTTACTTTACTTTTATCTTGTTTCTGGTCTAGTTTGTTTTCGTACTATAGGTAGCTATTATCTAGTCGGGAAATCCACGATACTGTCCGATCTCTAGAATACTATACTCACACCTTTCCAATCGGTAGAACTTCTCTTCCGTAGATCTCGTTTGTAACCTCTGCTATCGCAAGGTATATTGCGCTGAATCCACAGAATATACCTTCTATCCCCGCTATCTTCGTTATGATTGGATTTCCTATAATCTCTCCAAGAGTAAGTATCCAGAAGAGGACAGCCAATGATAGAAATACGACTTGCAATGCCCTGTTCATCTTTAACGTGGAGAAGAACATCATGAAGGTGAATAATCCCCACATGAACAGATAAGCTGCTAATCCTACGTTACTCGGAGAATTTATGCCCACCACATTTGGCATTATCAGCAAACCAACAAACGATAACCAAAATAGCCCATAAGAACAGAATGCTGTCGTACCAAAGGTGTTTCCCTTTTTGAATTCGAGAATTCCCGCAAATATCTGGGCTAGACCTCCATAAAATATTCCCATAGCCAGTATCATTGAACCTAACTCAAACAGTCCTGCGTTGTGCAGGTTCAGAAGCACAGTTGTCATCCCAAAGCCCATCAAGCCCAAAGGTGCAGGATTTGCAAGTATCTCCTTATCTGCCATTAATCTACCACCCAGTAAATCGGAATGAAGAAAAGATTTAAAACAGTGACGAAATGTTTACGCCCTGCATCTTATGATAACGACTATCAGCGCTATTATAAGTGCGATGATCACAATGGCTTCTATGAATACGAGGTTTGATCCTGAGAATATCGATTTGGGTTCTCCTTTTATCCTGAGGTTGAGTTTCACACCGATGCTCTCTCCTTTGAGATTCTCGTAACCCTTTGCATGGTATGATATCTCCAGCGGTATCGAGTATCTCTTATCTATCTTTCCCTCATAGTCCTTGATCTCGATACCTATCTTTATGGTCTTAGACTTTCCGGGCTTCACATCTATGGACTTCGCCTCACTTAGATCCAAGATAACCATATCTGGTATCTCCTCTAGAGTCTCAACGCTTGCTATAATCTCCATATTACCGTTATTTGTTATCTCAATGGATATCTCGCTTTCCTTTCCAGGGGCCAGCACCAGCCTAAAGTAACTCTTGTTGATCTCCACATCTGGATAGAATCCCGGTTTCACCTTTATCTCACACTGATCTTCCGAGGATTCTATATTTCCATTCTTCTCAGCCTCTACCCCTATTACTATCTTCCCTTCCTGGTAGCCTGGGGCATCTTTGGATATCACTTTTATCTTTACCTGCGTTTCCAGTGTAACGTTTCCTCCAAGTATCGATATCAGCGGCATCTCAGCAGATAGGTTCTCTTTCTCTATCTTGACATCACACCATTTGGGTTTACTCAGCACCTTGACATGTATTTTTGTAGGAGACGGCGCAAGGAATAAAGCTCCTGCAGGTATTGAAAATCTTCCATAACTGTAAACTATGGTAAGATTCGTGGTTACTTCTTCATTTAGAGACAGATTTTCAAAGTAACTTTTATCTGGCTTTATCGATAATTCTGACTTTGATTTAAACAATCCTTTCGCTGAAGATTCCTGTGGTATAGATACTAATGCTACTGTAACGATCGATACAATCCACAGGGATACTAAGGTTTTTTTAAGCGGGCACATAATTATCGATTTAATTATGATAACAATTATATAAAAATTTTATTGTTCAAATGTTGAAATGGATTGAAGCGCTGGCAGAGATCCTTTAGTTTTTCTCCTGTTTTGCTGGTATAGCTATGATGGTATCACCGAGATCAATGATATCAACTTCTTTACCACGT
>CAZGUO010000111.1:0-2017 GCA_964529185.1 uncultured Thermoplasmatales archaeon | reverse complement strand
ATGACCAGGATGAGGCGTACCATTTGCCGTGGGAGGACCTTCAAGAAAGACAAAGGGTTTTGATCCTTTCCTCTTCTCCACAGATTTCCTGAATATGTTGTTCTTTTCCCAGAAATCTATTATCTCTTTTTCTAGTTTCGCTGGTTGGTAATTTGTGATGTTATCCATCTTCCATCACCGTGAAGCCAGATAGTAATATGGAGTTGTATTAAAAAGATATGGATGATAATGAGCCAACCACCGATACATATTAAAAAGTTTCCCCCTTTTTAATAAGAGGGGATAAGATGGATTTTAGACAGGAATATGTCACAACCTTACACGATTTACAGGTTGATAAGAAGAAGCTCATCAAAAAGATGGAAGAGTTTTCCTCCATATATCCTGTCTCCATAGTTGTACCCATCACATATTCTGATCTCAAAAGGAAAACGATAAGGAAGATAATAGATAAGCTGAATGAGTGCAAATATGTAACAGACATTTTCATAGCTCTTGCAGCTGATAATGAGAAAGAGTATAGAGAAGCATTGCGGGTGTTTTCACAATTGAAACTCTCTCATATTGTTATATGGTGTAACGGTCCCTCTATCAGAAAAGTTCTACTTGAACTGAAAGAAGAAGGATTAGATGTGACAAGATACAAAGGTAAAGGCAAAGATGTCTGGATAGCGCTTGGGATAGCAACCATAAGATCCCACGCAATAGCGGTGCATGACGCAGATATTATAACCTTCGATGAATCCCTCCCAGCAAAGTTGTTGTATCCCTTGGTAGAGCCATCCATGGATTTTGTCTTTAACAAAGGCTATTATGCGAGGATAGGAGCAAATACTCTATATGGAAGGGTAACGAGATTATTTGTTCAGCCTCTCCTTGAAGCTTTCGTTGAAAAGATGGGAGAGAGAATAACCTTCTTGAATTATCTGAGATCTTTCAGATACCCCCTTTCAGGAGAGTTTGCGATAAAGAGCGATGTTGCCCTGGATGTTGGGATTCCTGCAGACTGGGGTCTTGAGATAGGTCTGCTAGCAGAGGTTTATAGAGGTGTATCTATAAAACACATCTGTCAAACAGATCTAGGGAAGTATGACCATAAGCATCAGCATATTGGAGATCTGAATAGAGGGTTAGTAAAGATGTCAGGAGATATATTGCGAACCCTCCTTAGATACCTAACTGAAGAAGCGCACATCGATGTTACACCTTCATTTTTGAGGTCTGTAAAGGTGATTTACAGGAGGATAGCTAGAGATTATATCAAAAAATACTTCTCTCTGGCAAGGTTCAACGATCTCGATTATAACAGACATAAAGAAGAATCTACCGTAGAGAGGTTTGCAGAGGTGATAATGGTAGCTGGAGAGAAATACATCAAAAAACCAACAGGCAGTCAAATACCAAACTGGTTCAGAGCCATGTCTGCCGTTCCAGGCATTAGGGATATGCTACTTGCTGCTGCTGAGAGGGATGTTGAGTTGTATGGAAAGGCGTGACGAGAAGATCAGGCTTATAGAGAGATTGAAAAGGTATGGGTACATAAGGAGTAAAGAAGTGGAAAATGCTATGCTCAGTGTAAGGAGAGAAGATTTCGTTCCTCCTAGTGTTAGAAGATACGCTTATGACGATACTCCGCTCGAGATAGGTTTTGGTCAGACCATATCTGCTCCCCATATGGTTGCTATGATGTGTGAAGAGCTTGAACTTAAAAAAGGATTGAAAATCTTAGAGATTGGAGCTGGATCTGGATACCATGCTGCCGTTATATCTAAAATAATAGGTGAGGAGGGGAAGATCTACAGCATTGAAAGAATAGTAGAACTTGCCGAGTTTGCAAGAAAGAATCTCGAAAAGGCAGAAATCAAAAATGTTGAAGTTATCGAAGGTGATGGCTCTCTTGGTTTACCAGAGTATGCACCCTATGATCGGATACTCGTAACATGCTCAGCACCAGATATTCCCGAGCCTCTGATTGAACAGCTCAAAGAAGGTGGAATAATCCTCATACCTGTGGGAA
>CAZGUO010000110.1:0-2051 GCA_964529185.1 uncultured Thermoplasmatales archaeon | reverse complement strand
ACATTCATAAAGCCACAGGTTCGCCAGATGTCACATGCACGCTTGGTGAGGAGAAAGAAGAGATACTATCCGCGGTGGTAACATCGAGAGAGATCTCACCAGACGGTCTTATTGCATGGCGTGAGTTCCATGCACTGTTTGAGCTTCCGATAGGAGTAATCACATTCAACATTCTAGATAAGAATTATAACATTATACCGGGATTTGAAAACATCTCATCAGGAAAGGATCTATCAACCATAGATCCAGACAGGTATCCCACGATAAGATTGCAAGCTTGTTTCAAGAGATCGAATCCTTCAGATTCTCCTATTCTGGACAAATGGAGCGTTAAGTGGGTAGGCGTAGATTCTACTCCGCCGACCACAAATATCCATATCTCTGGTCAGGAAGGAAGTGAGGGATGGTACAGAAGTGATGTCACAATCACCTTGGAGGCATTTGATGATGGGAGCGGCGTGAAAGAGATCTATTACAGGATAGATGAGGGACAGAATCAGATCTACAGACATCCGATAACCATATCTGAAGAAGGATCTCATACATTCATGTACTGGGCTGTGGATAATGCGGGAAATGAAGAGGAGCATCACGTTGTGTGGCTGAAGATAGATAAGCATGAACCCACTGTGAAGATAGTCAGGCCACAGGAAGGATATCTCTATCTGTTTGATAGCAAACTGTGGAAGTCTGCACTGGGACTAACCATACTCATTGGAGATTTTACGATCGAGGCACTTGCTAAGGATTCATTGTCTGGAATAGACAGGGTTGAATTCTACGTGGATGGCATACTCAGACATACGATAACTGGAGATCAGAGCGGATACGGATGGAGATGCACCGAAAGCATGCTTTTCCTTCACGCAATATCTGTTAGAGCAGTGGATAAAGCAGGAAATAGTGAAGAAGCAATAATGTATATATTTGCGATCAATCTATAGCTCCACTTCCTCCACAAAACTAAAATACGAAAGCCTCTTTCCTGACCAAGGCGATACCATGGAGAGCTCATACATTAGACAACCGATAGTCAGCGTCTTGGGGCATGTCGATCATGGTAAAACCACCCTTCTAGACTACATAAGAGGTTCAACTGTAGCCCTAAGAGAAGCTGGAGCAATAACTCAGCACATAGGAGCTACGGAAGTACCCATAGATGTTATAAGAGAGCTATGTGGAGAACTCCTAAAAGGCAAGGAATTCACGCTTCCCGGTTTACTTTTTATAGATACTCCTGGACATCATGCATTCACAACATTGAGAAAGAGAGGCGGATCCATAGCTGATCTGGCTATACTAATAGTTGATATAAACGAAGGCTTTAAACCTCAAACATACGAGTCTCTCATGATACTGAAACAGTATAAAACTCCATTTATAGTTGCTGTAAACAAGATAGATACTATAACAGGATGGCGCAGGGAGGAAGGCACACTTCCAGAGAGATTAAGTAAACAAAATGATTTAGCAAGATCGATCTTCGAGGAAAAGATTTACGAGATCATAGGTACTCTTTCTGAGCAAGGCTTTAGTTCAGATCTCTACACCAATATTAGAGATTTCAGCAGAAACGTAGCCATAATACCTATATCAGCCAAAACGGGTGAAGGCATTCCAGAGCTTTTGATGGTTCTCGTTGGTTTAGCTCAAAGATTTTTGGAAAAACATCTCACCATAGAAAAGGGACCTGCAAAAGGCACAGTTCTAGAAGTTAAAGAAGAGAGGGGACTTGGAACAACTATAGATGTGATAATATATAGTGGGACTTTAAGATCCACAGATACTATTGCTGTCGGAACCAGAGAAGAACCTGTAATAACCAAGATAAAGGCTTTGCTCAAGCCAAAACCTTTGGATGAGATAAGGGACCCAAGGGAGAAATTCGAGAGCGTTGAAGAAGTGCATGCTGCTTGCGGAATAAAGATATCTGCTCCAGATCTTGAAGATGTAATCCCTGGATCTCCGCTGAGAGTTGTTACTCAAGAAAATAAAGATGAGGTAATCAGGGAGATAAAAGAGCAGACGGAACTTCACATAGATCTTGATGA
>CAZGUO010000109.1:0-2086 GCA_964529185.1 uncultured Thermoplasmatales archaeon | reverse complement strand
GGCCCATATCATGGTAATTTTTAATGTGAAAAATTTTTATAATATAAATCGTATTTGGTATTGGGGTGAGGAGTTACGATAGGATTAAGGAAGTTGGTGATCCTTGTTGTTGTGCTAGCAATTGCGATGGGCACATTTTCAGGCATCAGTAAATCAAATAGAGATGGTGAAAAGGCGGTTCATCATTTTCATATAGGATATATGACTATCGATGGAACCCAGTGGGAGAAGGATGGTGTAACAACAAAGGCTACAATTTATGATAATCGCAAGCATATTGCGGTATGGGACTACAAAGATGGAGATATGGTTAGCATTTCAGCCAACTGGACAATCATTAAAGATAAAATAGGGCCATGGCGAGAACCTCCATATGGACAATCACCGGAGTGGCACCCAACATGTGAGGAGATGTGGAATTTTACCATTATTCTTTCCGATAAGTTTAATAATATGATAGATAGAGCAAGGGTCTCGATAAATGATAGTGTATGGGATGAATCTGGGAAGAGTGGAGTTGTGTATTTGAACTGCACTTTCCCGAGAAGCGATTTTTACTATGATAACCCCCAGGTCTATAAGATCGAGATAAGAAGCGAATATTATAGATGGTGCTGGAAGCCATTCGAACATTGGGGTGATTTCAGCGATCCTTTTGAAAACCATGATTTCGCTGATCTTACTGTATATTTCACTGGCCCTAACTCTGCCCCAAAGATACTCTACACCAGCTCTCCTCCTGAGAAGTGTAAATTCGATCAACCTGTTACATTCACAGTAAAGGCAGATGATAGCGATGGCGATCCTGTTAGATTTCTCTTTGACTGGGATGGAGATGGTTTCAATGAGTGGGAAGGAGACACATCAACGGATTGGTTTGAGGATTTACCTGCAGAGATTACCATAAAGCATACATGGAAAAAGGAGAATTATCCGGGCGAGAGGAAGCATGTCGCAAGACCCAAAGTTATGGTTATAGATAAGTTGGGAGCATCTTCAGGCTGGATTGATCTTGGAGAGATTACCTTACCTCTAACCCAAAGTAACAGTCTAGATAAAGAGATCGGTACCATCAATATTCTGGAGAGATTTCCTATACTGAAACAGTTTGTTTCCATATGGGATCTCTTCTCCCATCTCATCGAAAGGATGTTCAGCTCCTTCCACTTTCTTAAATGATTTATAATCGCTAGAGATATCTCTCTGCATGGACAGCAAGAGGATATGCAGATTTATATGTGAACTTGGACATTTGAAAAGAATTAAGCACGAAGGATGGAAACTCTGCGGAGTCAAAGATCCGGAAAGCGTAGCTGAGCATTCTCTGAGGGCTGCACAGATCGGTTACATATTAGCCAAGATGGAAGGTTTCGAAAGAGCTAGCGATATATGTTCTATTCTCGTTTTTCATGATATAGGAGAGTGTAGAGTTGGAGATATTCATAAAGTAGCGAGGAGATACGTGGTGAGCAACGAAGAGAAAGCTGTAGAAGAGCAATGTAAAAGCATTGGAGATATAGGGAATGATATCTTTAGGATGTGGAAGACGATAGAGCTACAAGAAGATACTGCTGGCGTGATAGCGAAGGATGCAGATCTGCTGGAGATGGCTTTTACTGCCAAAGAGTATATAGAAATAGGCTATGATTCAGCTAGAGATTGGATCGAAAAGATCTCCAAGAGATTACGAACAAGATCTGCAAAACTGCTGGTGAATTCTCTGGATGACATTTGCTGTAACGAGTGGTGGCAGGGATTAAAGAAGTTGTAAATCTACTCTTTTTCTATTAATCTCTCCGCCTCTCTCATAGTCAACAAGGAAGGCACCAGCAACGCATACTTATTTTCATTGCATTTGCAGATGAATCCCTCCGCCTCTAACCTTGACAGATATCTCTCGATGCTCTCGATCTTTGCAAACTTATCTCCAAACTCATCGAGACATATCGTCTCTATCTCTTCAGCAGTTGTATAGCTTTTGCTTTCGCAGGCTTTTGCCACTGAGAATAGTATCATCAGATGCTCTTCATCAAGGAGATTGATCTCTCCCATCCATACATCGAGATTAGCTTCTCTCACATCCTCT
>CAZGUO010000108.1:0-2311 GCA_964529185.1 uncultured Thermoplasmatales archaeon | reverse complement strand
TATCTCCGCTGTTTGTTGTTATCTCATCTACCCACTCGCTACCATTCCATACTTTCTTGTCTACCTGCATCTTGGATGGGTTGGAATTGCTCACATTGAGTGGCTTCACTGCAGGAGCTAGATTTACAGCTATCATTACTCCTACTAACAAAACAACAATACCGCTGTATCTTTTCATGCCATATTACCCCCAAATCTTTCTAGCAACTCAATATCTTGGTCACAGTATTTTAATTTATCGGTATATATATTTTTGGGCACTATGTTGTTTGATATGTGATCTAACTCTCACAATAAAAACCTTTTATATCAGGATTCGTTTCACCAGATGCGGTGAAGCGTAGATGGTAGCCTTCACAGAATGGTATGAAGGAGGATACGGTGTAAGCTTCAGGGTGAAAAGAAGAGTCCTCGAGAAGAGATCAAAATACCAAAAGATAGAGGTGTATGAAACCGAGGGTTTCGGAAAGATGTTGGTCATAGATGGCGCTATTCAATTCATCGAGAAATGGGAAAAGATGTATCACGAAATTCTGGTTCATCCTGTAATGCTCGCGCATCCCAATCCCGAGAATATACTCATAGTTGGCGGCGGCGACGGCGGAGCACTGAGAGAGGTCCTACTGCATGATACCGTAAAAAAGGCTAGGGTTGTCGAGATAGATAAAGATGTGGTTGATATCGTTAGAAAGTACATACCTATAGATAATGGTGCATTTGATAATGGAAAAAGCGAGCTAATAATTGATGATGGAATAAGATTTGTCAAAAGAAGTAAAGATAAGTATGATGTGATTATCGTAGATTCCACAGATCCTAAAGGACCTGCCGAGGAGCTGTTCAATGTACCATTTTACAAAGATTGCTATAATCTGCTAAGAGAGAAGGGATTGATAGTAACCCAGTCTGGCGGAGCGTATTTTGATACAAAGTTGAGTATCAAGGTTGTTAAGAACATGAAACAGGTTTTTGATAAGGTACATCCATTTTTCTTCTCTGTAATAGGTTATGCTCCTTCTTGGGGCTTTTCGGTGGGTGTCAAAGGAAATATAGATTTTCTCAAGATAGACAAGGAGAGGGGGAAGAGCTTGAAAACCGAATACTACGATCCAGAATATCATGAGAGAATGCTATTTCTACCGAGAAAGATGAGAGAAACTATGGAGAATCTATAAGGGATCTGACAACCTCTAGATTTTCTCTATCACTCCTTCTGCCATCAAGAGGTGTCTCCAGGATCATCGGCTTATCGCTGAGATATCTGTGGTTAACTATTCTTCTGAAAGCATCTAACCCTATCTTCCCCAGACCTATATGCTCATGCCTATCCACATTCGATCTCAGATCTCCCTTTGAATCGTTCAGATGGATCAGTTTCACTTTATCAATACCCACAACCGAATCCAGATTCTCTAAGGTTCTTTCGAGCCCATCTTCGCTTTTGATATCGTATCCCGCTGAATACACATGACACGTGTCTATGGCTATTCCACAATCAATTTCTGAATTCTCTATTTTATATACTCCAGATGTTCAAATTTTGATCCTATCATATTCTTGGCGCCCGCCGTGGTCTCCAATAGAATCTCGAGACCATCTAGATCGTCTCGCAGAAGGTTCAAAGCATTAACGACATTTTTTAGACCTACTGCCTCTCCTTTACCTAGATGAGAACCTGGATGTATAACTATGTATCTCAGTTCTAAAAGTCTGGCGAATTGCGCCTCCATCCTTATCGACTCTATGCTTCTCCGATAAACCTCCTTGTTTGGTGATGCAAGGTTCACTAAGTATGATTGATGGATGAATATCGGTCTTATGTCTTCCCGAGAGTATCTTTCTCTGAATCTTCTTATTTCTTCCTCTTCTGGTAAGCGGAACCTCCAACTTCTTGGAGGATGTGAAAAGATTTGAGTGCAGTTACAGTCAAGAGAGATTGCTAAGTCGAATATCTTTGATATACCCTTAGAAATGGAGAGGTGAACACCTAGCCTACGCATCACCGAGAAACTCTTCCAATGCCTTCTTCACCTCTACCACATAGGTCATCGCTGGACCACCACCCATTAGAATGGCAACGGATGCGGCCTCGAGTATCTCATCTTTTGTTGCTCCAGCCTTTAGAGCTTTCTCAACATGTATAGCTATACAGTATTTGCATCTGGCAGTTATTGCTGTTCCAATCGCTATCAGCTCCTTTGTTTTTGTATCGAGTTTTCCTTCTTTAAGGACAGATCCCATGAATTCCTTGAAATACCTTATGGTTTCGGGTTGCTCCTTTGACATTAGCTTAAGCATATCCATTACCTGT
>CAZGUO010000107.1:0-2486 GCA_964529185.1 uncultured Thermoplasmatales archaeon | reverse complement strand
TCAATGGATATGCTGGGAATCTTGCTTTTGAAGAACTATCCTATGGTATGTTAGCCACTGATATTATTGACAAGATACCTACAGTTTTGAAGAAGCATTTATAAACATCCTTTCTAATCCTATGGCGATGAGGAGGGTAATCTGGATCACAATTGCAGTAATACTAATATTCCCAACAATAACTGTATCAAAGGGCTTTGTTCCATCATACACATTTAGCTTTTCTACATCAAAAGATACCTACTACTTCATATCTGGGGAGTTGTATTTTCATGGTAAACTCATCGGTAAAGAGATTGAGAAAGATATTCTGCCCGTAAATCTATCTGCTCTAAAGAGAGGTTTGGATCAAGATGTGTCTTCTGTGATAGATCTGTTAATAAATTCGGATATTTCGGTACTTTCTCTGATATCATCTGAAATGATTCTATCCGGAATGAAAGAGATATACATCTTTAACTTGGAGAACAGGGAAGTAAAAAGATTTGAAAATATCACCTTGGACATCGACAACGCTTCCATCATGGTAATCGGATCGAACGAGGAGCTTTCCTTCAAGAAAAAGGTGGATTATGGCATAGCCTCTTTCGGTGAGATTGAGATAATGAATGACAAAGCAAATTCTTTGTTTATCATTTCAGAAGATAACTTAAGTTTGGGTATTGAAAACAGCCCATCTTTCGTGATTTTACCCACATCCTCAACAGAGGAAAAAGAGTGCTATGCTCGTATAATCGATAACGCTGGAAACGTATTATGGGAAAGCTCTGAGAATAACTGGGCAATTTTAGCGAGCGATAACAGCCTAGACATACTATCTTTATCACAGCCTCATGTCATCCTATTTGACGAGACAGAGGATTTCTACTTAGAGCTGAGTAGTAGCAATAAGTTGCCGGATGCAGAGAGATTTTTCAGCAGTTTGGAGGAGATGGCATCGTCAATGGGAGGAGAATTTCCACAGATTGATCAGGTATCGATGTTTGCTTCCCCCATTGTGGATGTACTAAATGGTGCATGCGTATTGTTTAATTCGAATGATAGCATAGTTATAGAGGGAGACGAGAAGAAGATTTCTGACCTGTGTTTGATTAGAGTTGAAAACGCGGTGTTTTGGCTGGGAAAAGGCGATGAAGGAGGGATCTTCTTAAATGGAGAAGGGAAAGCAAGATTGCTGTTTTTGGGCAATTCAGTATACAATGATGTGCCCGTATCTCGTTTGGGAGGATTCCTCGTTCCCATCCAACCCATAGCTCTCTGGGCTATCGCTATAGCCATATTTATCATATTCCGTCTTGTGCTTAGAGGGGAGGAGGAAAAGAAGGTTTTTGGAAGGTTTCCCATCGATGTGGACCAGAAAAAGAGGGAGATGATAAAGAAGATCTTCTTTGTGGTTCATATACTGCTTGCTATTCTGACTTTGTTTATCTTCGATATGTTTCTTGGTGAAACCTTTGGTTTGAGTTTCATTCCTTATCTTTCCAAGAATATGCTGGCATCTGGTATTATTATCTCTGCTGAGATCGTACTCATTTCAACCTGCTTTGTGATGTTTGGTCTTCCAGTTAGAATAATAACAAACACTTTACTGAATTTTATAGGGTTGGGAAAGGAGAGTAAGAATGTCGGGAAATCCTTGGCTCTCCTGGTTATGTGGTTATTATCTCCAGCCTACCTGCTGTTTTTCTCAAATGCTCTTATAGGATTGATCAAGAACATCCTTGCAGGAATGGTTCCATGAATCCGGTAGTAAACGAGGCGGTCTTGCATGTAAAAAAGAAAAAACTTATTGTGGTTGCGGATCTCCATATAGGTATAGAATATGAGCTCTATGAAAAGGGTATAAGCATAGGCTCTAGAACAGAAGGTTTAATAGAAAGAATAAAGAAGATCTCGAAAGAGTTAAAAGCAAAGGATCTCCTGATTCTTGGAGATATGAAGCATGTCGTGCCAAGATCTACGGCAACCGAAAGAAGGGAGTTATTGAGATTTATTGATGCATTATCTGATTTACGGATCTCTTTGATACCTGGAAATCACGATGGGAACATAAAGAAGATAGTTGGAAATAGGATTGAAGTATTGCCATCGCAAGGTATTGTTTTAGGATCCATAGGATTTGTACATGGTCATAGATGGCCGGATAAGAGCTTAATGAAAGCGAAGGTTTTGGTATTGGCTCATACTCATCCAGTATTTTCTTTTAAGGATAGATTTGGGTATAGATTTGCGGAGAGGTGCTGGATTATCTCAAAACCCAATTATGTTGAGCTGGAGAAGAGATATGGAGAGATAAATCTGGAGAAGGTTGTAATAATGCCAGCGTTCAATCCTCTATGCGGAGGAATATCTGTAAATGAAGAAGGTTTCATAGGTGTGGTTGATAAGATAGTGGATAAGAACGATATGGAAATATTCCTGCTGGATGGCACTTACATTGGAAAATTAGATAAAATGCACTCCTGATTTTCTATCTTGGATGGAAA
>CAZGUO010000106.1:0-2503 GCA_964529185.1 uncultured Thermoplasmatales archaeon | reverse complement strand
ATCGCTCTGACAGGATTTACAATAATGGGTAGATCGTATGGTATCCTCCTTTTGCATTCACAGAACAACGAGATCACAAATAACGTCATATCAAATAATGCGGGGGATGGCATATCCCTTTTGTATTCACGGAACAACAACATCGAAAATAACATCATATCAAATAATGAGAGAATTGGTATAGACCTTACATATTCACAGAACAATATCATCGCAAACAACGAGATATCGGAGAATGAGGGTTGGGGCATAATCCTTGAGGGATCATCAAACAACAACGACATCACAGAAAACAGGATATCGAAGAATGGTTGGGGCATATACCTTGATCGTAGCTATTGCAACAAAATACATTGTAACAACTTCGAAAACAACAACCTGCAGGCCAAATTTTTATATGATGGCCTACTTGACCTACTGTTTGCAATCTTCTTCCCCAACCGTTGGTACGGAAACTACTGGAGCGACTATGGTGGTTCAGGCGACTATGTTATCGAAGGTCAGGTTGTAATACATATGATCTTCTGGGAATATACTATTCAATGGCGTAACTATGATAGATCTCCCTCCACGGAACCAAACTAGGAGATTTCAATAAAGAGAAAGCCATAGCTATTACATACAATCGAATTTGGTACCACACCAAATAACATCTTTATAAATATTTGTAATTTCTTCTCTGGATATTTCCTATGCCAGGAATCTACTGTCAAAATTTTCGGCTCACATACAAAGGAGCCAAGTGGACTCGGATGTAATCAAATATGCATATGAATCTATCATCCGAGCATCCACATGGCACCCGTCTATAAAATCAGCATGAGTAAAAGCGATATAGAGTATGTTGCTCGAGGAAAAGTAGTAGAACATGTACTAGATCAGTTCTATTTTCGAAGCACCAGATATCTTTACACCATTCACAAGATGATCCTCTCTCCTGGCACTCTTGGAAACATCATCACCTCTCTTATATGCTTGGCACCAACCAGGTATCTCAACATCCTTTCTACACCGAATCCACCACCTGCGGATGGAATTAGCTTGCCTTTTACCAGATCGAGGTATTCCCGATATTCCTTCTCTTTGCCGATCTCCTTCAGCCTTTTTCTGATCTTATCAATATCTGTTTCCCTCTCGCCACCGCTCAAAGCTTCTCCATAACCTTCTGGATAAATCAGATCATAGTTTAGGAAGTGACCCGGTCTTGCGGGATCCTCTTTATCATAAAATTCTCTTCTGAAACAGAGTACCCAGAATGGATGCCTCTCCGCCAGGGATGCCTTGGTTTCCCAATCATTTCCATACTTTTCCATAAGATCGTGAGATGTGTAAACCTTTAGAGAACTGGTTGGTATCTCTACCTTTCTGTTTAGTAACCTGAATTCGTCCCTGCAAACCCTGCTGATCCAACCCCATACCTCTTTGATTAGTTTCTCAACCAGTCTGAAGATATCTTCTTTCCTAGCGCGGGCAACCTCAAAATCAACTTGGGTAAACTCAAAGAGGTGCCTTCCCGTTGAAGACTTTTCCGGTCTCTCTAGTCTGATGTTTGGTGAGAATACAACAACCTTGTCCAAGCCGTTACTCACCGCGAACTGTTTGTGGAGTATCATGCTTTGGGTTAGCTTGTATCTTTCACCGAGATACTCTATCTCTCCAACCTTTAGGACACTGCTATTTGAATCTGGTATCAAAGGATCCGGTGCACTTTGAGAGAAGAACAGGCATCAGTTCGTAGAATCCCCTGCTGTAAAAGAATTCCCTTATCTTGTAGAGTAGAGCTGATTGAATCCTCAATATGGCTTTTCTTCTCTCATCGACCGATATATAGAGTACTATGTTCGATCAAACATTTAAAAATTTTCGAGGAAATACCGAACATTTTGGTAAAAAATTCAATCAAACAGAAAAATTTTTGAACAATGTTTCAATTTGGATAGAGTATGCCAAAGATAGTTCTGGATGAGAAGGATCTGAAGATAATAAATCAGTTATGCCTGAACTCAAGGACAAGCATAAGAAAACTGGCAGATACCCTTGGAATGAAGCCATCTTCTGTGTTCAACAGGTTGAAGAGATTAGAGAAAACCGGTGTGATAAAAAGATACACCTTGGAGATAAACTATGAGCTGATCGGCAAGGATGTCCAAGCTTTTGTTTTCGTTCGTTACGACCCCTCATCCAAGAGGGAGCAGGATGAAGTGGCGAAGGATATAATAAGGATAGATGGCTGTGAAAAGGTAGATATCATTACTGGTGAATGGGATCTTCTCGTCCATGTGAGAACGAGTGATATCCCCTCCCTCAGCAGCATCATCCTGAATAAGATAAGGAAGATAGAGGGGGTCTATCACACCTTCTCCGCAATAGTTCTGAAGAGCTTGAGATCCCAACGATGCGTATGATTTTTTAAACGGGAATCCATTCAAGAACTCGATGACCAGATACCATATAGCTGTACTTCCGGGAGATGGTGTGGGAAAGGATGTGATGGATGCAGCGA
>CAZGUO010000105.1:0-2531 GCA_964529185.1 uncultured Thermoplasmatales archaeon | reverse complement strand
GTCACAAGCTCTTGGAAGACAAAAGGGATGCGCTTATAGAGAGATTTTTCAAATCTATAAAGAGAAGAGATGAGATAAAGAGGGAGGTTGAAGATATTCTCAAAAAAGCTATGCAAGCTCTCATCGATGCTGAGATGATAATGGGTATTGATCAGGTAATGATTTCGGCTAAGATGGTGGGTAAGATAGGAGAAATAAGATTTCTCAAAGATAACATAATGGGGGTTAAGGTTCCAAAGATAGACAGAGAAAATCTGGATTTGAGAGCAGAGGGATTCTATAGTTTTACAAGTACATGCATAAGATTGGACGAGGCAAAAAGACTTTTTGAAGAGGCTTTGAGAAAGCTTATTGATCTAGCGGAGATAGATGGAGCTGTCAAAGCTCTAGCTTTGGAGATAGAGAAAACTAAGAGAAGGGTAAATGTTCTAGAGAATGTTCTTATTCCAAAGCTTCAGGCTACGAGGAAGAGGATAGAGATGCTTCTGGAAGAGAGGGAAAGAGAAGATTTCTTTAGAAGGAAAAGGATAAAAGCCATAATGGAGAGGAGGAGCATTGTCGAGAGATCAACTTGAAGAGATTTTGGATTCTCCAGAAGAGAGGGCAAAATGGATCAGGAGATTTAGGATAGCCTATCTTCTGTGGATGATAATGTTAGTTTTAGGCATACTATTTTTAGCTCTCTACTATCTAATAAAATAAAAGAGAGAGGTTTAGATTAGTCTTTACCGATATCCCATATAGCTCTTATCGCTAGCAATCCTGCGGCCGGCGCTATGAATACTGCTAGGGCTTTTGCCACGTTTTCGAACAGCCAGCCAACAGGATCAGGTATATTTCCGAAGAGTGTTGCTGTTGCTCCTATACCCACTATGACCAACGCTGCTATCAGGAAGTTTGGTATCTCTTCTTTAGTTATAGTTCCAAGTCCAAAGAATGCTATGATACCAACGATGAGACCTAGTATTGCCAGAAATCCTGTCACATAGCCAATGATATCGCTACCTATGTATCTCCAGAATATGCCCGCGAGTATTGCTATTATTATACCTGCTAGAAACGCCCACGCTCCAGCCTTTGATAACATCTCCTTTTCTGCCTTAGCCATTTTCTACCCTCCTCATCCCTCCTAGTGAATCTAAAAAGTTTTCTCATCATTTATAAATATTTCTTCAATCGCCTTACTCGATTTCGTCTAAAAACGAAAATTTTTAAGTTAATTTTTCGTCTTTTGCAGATTATTCAGTCAGCCAGTCTTCATCGATCCTCTTGTAATCACATATCTCTTCTTTCTTAAACCACAGGTTTATCTCAGATTCTGCGGTCTCTTTTCCATCGGATGCATGAACGATGTTTCTCCCTATGTGCTGAGCATAATCCCCTCTTATGGTGCCTGGCTCAGCTTCTTGAGGATTTGTTTTACCAACCATCTTTCTTACCATTTCTATAACATTGTATCCTTCCAGAACCATCGCAACAACGGGAGATGATGTTATGTACTTAACCGTAGGCTCAAAGAAAGGCTTTCCTCTGTGCACTTCATAATGCTTCTCTGCAAGCTCTCTATCCACTTTGATCATCTTCATCGCAACTACCTTTATTCCTCTCTTCTCAAACCTCGATATTATCTCTCCTATGAGCCCTCTCTGGACAGCATCGGGCTTTATCATGACAAAGGTTCTCTCTTTTTCCATGGTCTTCACCCTTGCAGAAGGGTATGCAAATCCTGTTTATAGAGTTAACGAGATGTAGTGAGCAATCAAGAGAGAAATCAGGTTATAGGATGCGTGGGGTATTATGGAAGAGAGTAGATTCTTGCTCTTTGCAACCATGTAACCGAAGATTACTCCTATCGCTATTGGTAAGATAACTTGGTAGATTTGATTGTAGGAGAGATGAGCCAGACCAAACAGGAGAGAAGAGAGAAAGATACCAATATGATAGTTTCCATTTAAACTGAGCTTTTCCATCAAAAACCCTCTGAAAAAGACTTCTTCTCCAGATGACTGAGCCAGGGCTATGAAAACTATAGATGGAATAGACAAAGTTCTGGCTATCTCCTTTACTAGAGGGTTGTCATATTCCTCTCCAGATGTTTTGATGTATATTCCGAATAACATGAGGACGAAGATCACGAAAGAGAATCCTATTATACCATAAACGATAGCTAGTCCTAGATTCTCCTTCCTTATCTTGAGATAGTCCAGAACGTCTTCCGTCTTCTTTCCGTCGATCAGATAAAGCCAGCTTAGAGGGATCGATATGAGTAAAAATAACGTTATGAGGGAGTTTATAATCATGGAAAACTCGGTTATCTCTATTTCCTGTGTGTAGGGTGGACTAACTAAAGGTCTGATGTAAAATGTTAGGATAAAGAAGAGAAGCAGAATGATAGGTATAATCTTCAAAGCCCTCTTCATCTTATCTGTCTTTGCATTTCATAAAGGTTTTTAAATTATTGCCTAATCTCCTCTTGGGGCCCGTGGGGTAGCTTGGCTTATCCTCGTGGCTTTGGGAGCCATGGACTCCGG
>CAZGUO010000104.1:0-2628 GCA_964529185.1 uncultured Thermoplasmatales archaeon | reverse complement strand
ATGAGAAAGCGAGAAAATGAAAGGATTTATGATTATTAATGAGAGAGTCGCGATCTTTCCTTCAAAACCTTTCCTTTCTAAAACAGAGTAAAGAGAGCCAATAAGCAAACCTCTATAGAATATCTCTTCAAATACTGGGGCAACAAATATCGATAAGACGAGGAAAGGTATTATCTCTATCTTTTGACATTTTAAGAAGCTCGAGATAACAAAAGTGATGATTAAGATGCATACCGTTGCACCGATAGTGTATCTTGTATCCATATAGAACCTCAGGTTTTTCCTTAGAATACTGGATTTACTCCGCATAATAATAGCGGCTACAATTACAGCAATTTCGAGAACAATAATGCTGAAAAGATATGTATCAAGTGATATCAGCATCCTGCAAGGTAACGGAAATAAAAGATTTAATGCTTTTCAGTGATTTGGAAGATGATTGTAATGCCAAAATGCAAAATTTGTGGAAAGGAATATCCTCCCGAAGAGATGGTTGGAGATATCTGTATAAACTGTGCAAGTGCGATGATGCAGAAGGATGGTATTGATCTTGGATTGAGTATTGAGGATATGTAGAACCACCTATTACCTGATTTAAAGACATAAGAAATAAACACTAGCAGAGACTCGTCTTATAAACCATACACCCTTCCCTAAATTCACATGATCTGCATTTCCAAGCCCTCGGAGGTGGTGGATCTTTTCCCTCCTTATCAATCTCCCTGAAGTTCTGCAGAGTTTTGATAGCATTGGCGGTATCTACTTTCTCCATCCAAGTGAAAACTTCATCTCTCTCCCGAACGTATATCTGCACTCGTTTTTTACCTCTTCTGAAAAAATACCCGTATAAGTCTGCCTGTGCAAAAGCCACAGGACGCACAAAGCGGAGAAAACCGTATTTTCCAGTAGTCTTAAATTCATAAACAAAAGTATCAGTGATGCCATCAGGAACACCAACAACTATATAATCCTCCCATGGGAAATTCCAACGTATAGAGGGATACTGCTCTTTTTTAAGCATATGCAGAAGCATACCCGCTTCAGTGGGAGGGAGCTTTTCTATAACTTGTTTGGGTATCTCTCCTTTTAATATGCGTAGGATTGCATCCATTTTATCAGGAGAATCCATCTTTTCTAAGGATGGTGGAATGATGATGGCATCCATATCTTCTCTCTTTTCTGCTCTCTCCAGTAGGAGTTTCTCGATATCATCAAATGTTACATCATCACCGATGTCCAATAGTTTTTCTTTATTTGAGGGGATGGTATCTATTCGTCCTAATTCAAACGAATAGTTAATTCGATCTGATAGATAAGCACTGAAATATGCTAACTCCATTTCTCTATTTGATAGCAGAGACTTCATTGCACACCAGTTGTACATAGCCGTATCTGCCATACCTATAAACAGGAGTTCATTGATCCCCATGCCTCTTCTCTCTTTCTCGAGAGTCAGTAACTTTTCTAGAGTCTTAGAATCGAGGTTGAGCATCAATATTAATACTCTAATGAGGATGTTTTTAAAAACTTTTTACCTAAAGATAGAAAACCATATCCATTCTACCAATCTGGAAGTGATAATAGTTTCACCATTTGTAGGCATCTATAAGATTTCCAAAATTATCTCTCAAATAAGCGGTATCATGATCATTGTTCCAGACCGGAGAACCTCTGTTCCAGTATAGATCTCTTTCTGCATCTGTTCCATATCCAGTGTGAACTGTTACAGTAGAATTCACATCAAGAACAAAGGATAGTGGAAAAGTGTAAACGTGATTTGCTTTATCACTCAAAGTAAAGCCTCCCATATAGACGGGTTCATCTCCCTTATTCTCTATCACAACATACTCATCATTTAGATTTTCTCTGTCATCACCCTCTGCATCGTAGTGAACATAGACTATATCAAGATGGATCTCCTCAGGACTGTAGCTATAATTCCACAATCCCACTTTGTTTTCCATGGCTTGATCCTGGAGAGTCAGGTAATAATCCTTCTTGTGAAAGTTTCCCTCTTCATAGACTCTGGCATATCCTCTCTTCAAAAGCTCGGCATTGAAATCTGTTCCATTCTTGAGATAAACGTAACATAACCATCTTCCGTAGTATCCTTTAAACCCAGCTAGATCATCAAACTGAATATAGACTTCTTTTCCTTCAAGCCATGATTCGGTGAAATTTGTAGCCTTCTCTGCCCAGAATGATAGATGGTAAAGATTGTTGATACCATTATACTCGTTAAGCTTGTTCTTATTGGGATCTTTCTCTGGAGTATCCACTCCTAAAAGTCTTACTCTTCCTGTGCTTCCATCCGGAAACTTAGCATCAAATGTATCTCCATCTATGACGTATGTAACTGTGACAGTATAATTTACTCCGTACTGAAAACCTTCCGATACCGATGGAGATTGGTTCTCCTTCTCCTCATTTATACAGCCTGAAAAAACTGCAAAAATGAATATGCTTAAGATTATGAATATTCGCAGTTTCACATGTGTAAAGAGATTACTTGTATTTTAAACATAACATCTAGATTCACAAGGAAACAAATTTCTGAAATTTCAAAGAAGCTAATGTACAAGTAATAGTCTACGCGATAAATATCCAAAATTGAGGTAAATATAAAAT
>CAZGUO010000103.1:2085-2665 GCA_964529185.1 uncultured Thermoplasmatales archaeon | reverse complement strand
CGTTGGTTGCGATCTCAACTGCTTTGTAAATGGAGTTTCGAATTTCACGCTTGTACGGAAAATCTATCCCAACATCCACAAAAAATATCAATGTTCCTGTATCTTGACATATTGGAAGTTGTCTTTCTCTTGCAAGCCTTACATTTTCTAGGATGGTTTTTAGTTGAAGTTTTGCTATACGATCTGTCTCTTTCTTGTATGCATATAACAAGGCCTTTTCTGTATCTTTTGGCAGATCAGTTGATGCCTTTTTGATGAGGTCAAAGATAATTTGATCTAAATCACTCATTAATGATAGAGAGATGTATAAAAGATATTTAAAACTAGAGTTTCAATTTTCTTCTTTGTTTCTCTTCTTCTCTCCTTATCTTTTTAATCAGTCTCCTCTTCATCATTTCGTCTCTAGTTATTGTCTTCTTTATCTCTTTTTGCTTTCGACTTTCTTTTATTTCAATTTTAGATACAGCTTCTGTTTTGGATATCTCCGCTTTTGTCTTTTTCTCTTCCATTTCCAATTTGGATCTTCTCCCCGTCCTTATAGATGTCAGGATTTTTGCAGAAGCAGCGACCAGTATAACAA
>CAZGUO010000103.1:0-2075 GCA_964529185.1 uncultured Thermoplasmatales archaeon | reverse complement strand
GATGATTGTAAAGAAGAGATACAACCCTCCTATTGCAGGATTTGATGAGAATCCCTCTATCATCACTACAAAGCTCCCAAGATATGTTTGATTTGGATTCAAAACAGAGGTTGCATATACTTTAACCTCGTAGGATTTTCCATACTCGAAAAATTTTCTTGGTGATGTAACTACAAAGGTTACTTTTTTGCTCTCCCCTGGCTTTATAACTAGCTGCTGCTCCTTTGCTTCCGCCTTTATGCCTCCCTCCCCTTCCAGTATAAAATGAAGTGTGTCTTCATAGTAGCCCTTGTTTGTGATTGTAGCGGTTATGTATGACGTTGACCATGGTGGCATCGATTGTCTAGGTTGATCAACAACCATTTCAACATAATTGTATTTATCTAACTTAACTGGCACATAGATATAAGAGGTTCCTAGGCTCTTTCCATTGTAGCTGTATCTTATGCATTTTATACCTATAGTAACTGAGTAATCCATGGCTGTTTTATCTGCCCAAACGTAAAGTGTGATGTGATGGGTAATCCCATCAGTGGTTGGTGAAACCGATGGTGGTATAACCTTCATCTTCCAGCCCGTGGGATTCCCCTCTATAATTTCTGGGTAGAAAGAAAGGGTGTTGTATCCAAAATAATCAGCAACTGATCTGAAGAGAATTTTGGGCCATATAACCCAAACAAGCAGTTTTCCATACCATCTTAGAATTGGGACATTAAGAAACTCTTGGGAGAAGTATGTCCAATTAAATCCGTTTTTGTCAATAACAGTTATGTTTATAGCAGTCCAAGTTCTAGGTTTGATTGGAGGAATTTCGCCATCTATAGTTGCAACTACAGCAGCACCTTCTTCTATTTCCTGATCTTGAGCTTTTACTGTAGAAGGATATGTAGCACTAAATAAGACGGAAAGGAGGAATATCAGGATTACCGTTACGATCTTCCTGTACACTATTACTCCCACCCCTTATTAAATATTGATGAGCAGGCGCGGATAGTATTTGGAAGGATAGTTTATATTTACTCTCTTCTTACACCTATTTTCATGATCACGGCTATAACTGCTATTACTATAGCAATTACCACTATTATAGCTGCAAGTAGCGGAATGGGCATGTAGAACCCGACATTCTGAACTGTGATATCAACATTGAACTTCTGGGGTTCTACCTGTTCTGAAGTTAATTCTGGCTTTGGTGTAACTTCTAGCTGAACTGTCAATGTCTTTATCTCCTCGTGCCATCCAAGATCGTATGGTCCGACTATTGAGAAGTGGAAGACTGCTGTCTGACCTACAGGTATTTCAACGAATGATGGTTGAACCGAAGCACCCCATCTAGTCTTTGCTTCGCCTATAGGCTCTGCCTTAACCATAACGTTTCTGTTACATAGATTCTTGACTTTGATCTCTATTTCCTTGGTCTGGTGGGGAGAAATATCTATTTTGGCAGGGGCCTCGACAGCTATACTAGCTATGAAATTCGGTGTAAATGATATTGTATATCTGTATTTTGCTCCCCCAAGCAATCCCAGCTTTCCACATGTTGCAACTATGGTTATATCAGTTGGCTCTGAAGGTGCTTCTCTGAGAGGAGAAATTGTCAATGTGACATTCTTCACCTCTTTCTCGTCTTTATTTGGTACATCCACGATTACATCAGACTCGGAGAAGTATATTGTTGCCCAATCTGGTTTCTTTTCTATTTCTAGATGAATAATCTGTTGAGGAACCGGAGTGTGGAATATTAGCATGTTTGTTAGCATGCCAAGTTTTATAGGTATATCATGCCAATACGATATCTTCAATTGAATAGGGGTTGCCGTGAACAAAGGTAGAGGTTTACTTAACTTATCTATATCAGTATCGCTAACTTCTATTGATAAGTATGAATGGAACAATCCTCCCTTTGGTTCCTCATTCTGTAGAGGTCTAGCGTATACTCCAACAGCTATCGAAGACAGGAGGGATAGCACAACTAACGCGTACAGAGTTTTCTTAAACATCTTTTTCACCTCGGTCGATTTTTATTTTCCGTTTCATTATATATAAATCTTGTTGTACACCTCTTATTTTTACTT
>CAZGUO010000102.1:0-2719 GCA_964529185.1 uncultured Thermoplasmatales archaeon | reverse complement strand
ATTGGGGAAGAGCAGAAGAGGTATTTGGGGGGTTGAGGTATGGTTGAGAACCATAACTCTGGAATGTGCTGATATATCCGAGGTGAGAATATATTACACAAAGCACCGTCACCAAACTCAGACTATATCCTTTTTCCTGAAGGCGAACAAGGAAAGGATCAATGTCACGATTAGGAAGATGAGAAGAGCAACCAACGATTCTTCCATGGTTATTGGAAAGTTATTGTTATGACCGGCTGTGAGCATTTCCAATGTAGACCTAAAATTATTCAATGGAGATACGGCAAATGCTACCTTCATATACCATGAGTCGGAGGGTATCTTGTTATAAAGGCTATACATGGAGAGAAGCGGATAGACCATTTCCAATCCCCACCATCCTCCAAGTAGTGATAGAATTAGAGAGGTTAGGGAAGATCTTACCAGCACCGAAAACAAAAGCGATAGAGATATGTAGCAGGAGCAGACCAAGAGCAAAACAAGGGAGTGAAGATAAAACTTCGCTGTATCTGAGAGATAAGGTATTCCATTGTATGCAGAGAATATGATCAGACCTATGGTCAAAACAGGTAGCAATATTAGTAAAACCGCAATGATCACTCCCAAAAATTTACCCAACACAACTTCTTCTCTGCTGACAGGCTTTGAAAGAAAGAGATATATCGATTTAGTAACTCTTTCTTTGGTTATCAGATCATAGGATAGAACTATTGGAAGAATGGCATAGAAGATGTATATTATCGAATGTATATTTTTCATTACACCCAAAAAATGCTCCTTAGTTAAATGAGGGTTGAGATAGCATGATAACCAGACACACAGTAAAAAGATGAGAGCATATAAGACAAAAAATATCACAAATCTCTTTGTTTTAATGAGTTCGTAAATCTCTTTCCTTGATACTTCCCATATGAGTAGCGGAGATACCTTCATTTGTTATCACCCGTGAGTTTGAGAAATACTTGTTCGAGATCTGGTGATATATACTCTATCTTCGATACTTTCCCTCCCATCTTGACCAACCTCGAGTTAATGTTTGCTATCATCTCCTCATCCTTCGCTTCTACCAATATGGTCTTATCTTTTGAGTCTATCACCTTTACACCATCGATTTTCTTTACAGAATCTACAATCTCCGCATCGAGATTGAGGCAGGTTATCTTTGCCCTTATCAGATGCCCTTCTATCTCCTTGATCAAATCCTTTATTTTTCCTCTTTTCACTAACCTGCCTTTATCGATTATAGCTACACCATCACAAATCTGCTGAACCTCGTAAAGCAGATGGGATGATAAGAAAAGAGTCACTCCACCTTTTAACAGACTCTTTATCAACTCTCTGATCTCGTAGCTTGATCTTGGATCGAGTCCAGATGTTGGTTCATCATATATCAAAAGATCTGGATGGTTTATCAGCGATTGTGCTATGCCCAACCTTTGCTTCAATCCGTGTGATAACTCTTTCACCTTTGATCTCTTTCTGTCCGAAAGCCCCACCTGATCCAGAATCTCATTTGTCACCTTACTCCTTTCCAGCTTTGGTATCCCAAACAGTCTGGCATAGAAATCCATATTATCATATACGGATAGATTCTCATAAAATCCGATCTCTTCAGGTAAGAAACCCACCTTCTTTCTAACCTCCTTGCCATACACAGAAATATCTTTTCCAAACATCCTCACTGTTCCAGAGTCGGGTCGCAAAAATCCCATCATAATCTTTATGGTTGTGGTTTTGCCCGCACCATTCGGCCCAAGGAAGGCAAAAGCTTCGCCATCTCCAACTTCAAAGGAAATACCCTTTAGAGCTTCCGTCTTCCCATACGACTTTCTGAGATCCCTTATCTCTATCACTTTCTCGAAATCTGGATTAAAATATTTAAAATATGTGTTAGGATACCCTCACCGTGAATCTGTATAAGATTTACGAGGTATTGCTCAATTACTTTGGCGAGCAGGGATGGTGGCCAACTACCAGAGAGGGTGAAACCAAACCAGAGCACAGGGGAGAGGAGCCCCGAACAGAGAGAGAAAAACTTGAGATAGTCGTAGGAGCAATACTCACGCAGAACACCAGCTGGAAAAATGTCGAGAAAGCGATAGAAAATCTAAACAGAGAAGGAATGATGGATGTTCACAAACTCAGGGATGTAGACGAAAGATCTCTCGCAGAATTGATCAAATCTTCAGGCTATTATAATCAGAAGGCCAGGAGAATCAAGGATTTCGTTAACTTTCTCGTGAACAAGTATGATGGGAGATTGGAGAAGCTCTTTTCTTTGGACATAGAGAGTCTGAGGAAGGAGCTTTTAAGTATCAGAGGCATAGGAAAGGAGACCGCAGATTCCATAATTCTGTACTCAGCCCTAAAACCCATCTTTGTTATAGATGCCTACACAAAGAGAATTATGAGAAGATTGGGCGTTACTGAGAAAGATGATTATGATGAACTTCAGAAACTTTTTATGGAATCTCTTCCAAGAGATCAGAAGTTATTTGCCGAATACCATGCTCTTCTTGTAAGATTGGGAAAGGAATACTGTAAGAAAAGAAAACCAAGATGCGAAGAATGTCCCCTCAAAAAGTTATGCGGATATCCAAAATCTATGGTTTAAAAATTATACTAACCGCTAAACTGCTGTGTTGAATAATTCTTAAGTTCCTCCTCTGCATCCAGCATCATGGAGGGGATGAGATGCAGAGGAGGAACTGGAAGGATT
>CAZGUO010000101.1:0-2806 GCA_964529185.1 uncultured Thermoplasmatales archaeon | reverse complement strand
ATGCACCAAATGGTACAGGATACTATCAGTTCTACAGCATAGCTATAGATAATGCGGGAAATGTTGAATCTGCACCCGATGAAGCGGATGCAAGTTGCCATATCACAATACCAACTCCACCAAAGCCTTTGAAGGTAAAGATCATAAAACCCGAAAAAGGCTCGTTTTACTTCAAGGACAGAAAGATAATGGATCTGCCATGGGGTATAACGCTTATCATCGGTCCTATAACCATATCTGCAGAAGTAGAAAATGCATCCGAAAGTACATTCGTAGAGTTCATAATAGATGGAGAGAGCAAGGAAGTTGTGAGCGAAGAACCGTTTAACTACACATGGAACGAGAGGGCATTTGGTTTGCATCACATAGAGGTTGTGGCATTCGATGATTCAAACAGAACCGCAAGCGCAGACATGTATGTCCTGATATTCAACCTAGCTGGCAAAACAAACGGAGGGAATGGAGAGCTGGGAAAGGTCAAGGGAAAGGTGTATGTCAACGGTACATACCTCAAGAAGGGCATAAGAAAAGTTAAAATAACGGTTCTAGAAACCAACAAGACATGCACAACTGGATTTTTCGGAAAGTACTGTCTAAAACTTTCGCCAGGCGTATACCATCTCAAATTCGAGAAAGAAGGATACCAAACAAAGATCGTAGAAGTTGAAGTGAAGGCAGGAGAAACGACAAAATTAAATGTTGGTCTTGAGGAGTTCGGAACCCTCAAAGGAAAAGTTCTAGATGCAGAGAAGAAAGTATTCAGAGGGATAAAAGGAGCGCTGATAGAGGCGGTGAACAATGAAACGGGCGAGAGTTTTTCAGTTAACTCATCTTATGGAGGCAAATACTGCATAGCACTCCCGCCAGGTGAGTATACGGTAACGGTAAGCGCAGAAGGGTATATCAGTGTTGTAAAATATGTGACGATCGAGTTGGGCAAAGTGAGCAAACTGAATTTTGAACTGGAGAAAGAGGGAGAGGGCAGTTAACTAAACCCTCATTATCTTTCTTTTTCCTAAAGCCTCTATATATTGGATTTCCTTTCCCGCTTCCAGTTTACCTTTGAACTCTTCTGGTATCTCCAGTTCAAAAGTTTCATATGTCTCCATATCCATGAGCTGAACAGTATCTCCAGATACTGATATCACCTGAGCGGTTCTTTTGTCTATTATTGGTATCTGAACTTTATGCTTCACAGGATACACAACACTCCTTTTCTGATTGTCAAATACACCTATAGCCTCTATCCTTGCCTTTGCATCTCCATGCTTTCCAGGCTTTGATGTTGTTATACTCACTATCTTACAAGGTTCGTTGTCGATTATTATATACCTATTTACTCTAAGCTCTCTAACCTCTGCCATCTCTTTCATTCTACTCACCCACCACCTTGTATACTACATCTTTTTCTCTAACTCTATCTATAACCTTTATCCCCACTTCATCTCCCGGTTTAGCAACCTCTACCGGTTGCTTATTTATCTGCATACTCTCGACTTTCTGTTTAAAATCTGTGGTTGCACCTACGATGTGTATGGTATCTCCAACTCTCAACTCACCATCTGTTATTTTTATTGCTGCAACGCTTATTTTTGTAAAGAAGTGCTCAACAACTCCAACCTTTTCTTCCACCATGGAATTCCACCTTTAAGGAGTAATCGGCATCCCTTAGTTTAACTTTTTGGTTGAACTATCTCATATATTGCTCTTTTTCCATGCTTCTCGCATATAAAACCTTCCCATTTGTCATCCCATTTCATGGGATTTCCACACACTGGACACGCTATACTCTCTATGATTTTTCTCTTCTGCTTCACCCTAGTTTTCAGTACCACAGCCCTTATTGGCTTATCTGGATTCAGAGAATCCATGATATAGACCACGCCATCTGGAGGCAGATATGGAGTATTGTCTACTTTCATTTTCTTTTTCTTGTACGCCTTCATCTGCTGCCTAAATTTTTCCATCAGAGTTTGTCTACGCCCCATAGCAAAGGTGTAAATAGAAAAGGTATGCATAAGGTTTTTCATTGAAATGCATCTTACAAGCTTATAAAGATGCTGAAGCAGGAATTACCCAATCTGGATGATAAAATCATAGATGTTCTAGAAGATGAAGGGATAAGCAGTTTATATCCTCCTCAAAAAGAAGCAATACCTCTTGCTCTTTCGGGTGAGGATCTCGTCTTATCTGTGCCTACGGCTGGCGGAAAAAGCTTGGTCGCCTATCTTGGTATAGTTAACAAGCTACTCAGAGAGGGAGGCAAAGCTCTTTATATAGTGCCTCTCAAAGCTCTTGCTACAGAGAAATACGAGGATTTACTCAAGTTCAAGAAGCTTGGTTTGAAGATAGCGATATCTACTGGAGATCTAACAAGATCAGATCCAAGACTGGCTAGGTATGATGTGATAGTATGCACATCAGAGAAGGCAGATTCTCTGATAAGGCATGGATCCAGATGGCTCTCTAAAATATCCATAGTAGTTGTTGATGAGATACACTTACTTAATGATATTGGAAGAGGTCCTACTTTGGAAATCGTGATATCCAGGCTTAAGAAGATAAATCCCGATATGCAGATCATTGCTCTTTCAGCTACAATAAAGAATGCAGATGAGATTGCGGGATGGTTAAATGCAAGACTTATAAAGTCTGAATGGAGACCCGTGAAGCTTAAGGAAGGCATATATTACAGAGGAGTGATAGAGTTCTCTGACGGTACATTCAAGGAAGTGGGAACAAAACCCGATCCAGTGTCAGCTCTCGTTAAGGATTGCCTAGAAGATGGAGGTCAGGTTTTGATTTT
>CAZGUO010000100.1:0-2960 GCA_964529185.1 uncultured Thermoplasmatales archaeon | reverse complement strand
ACTACAAAGTTCGAAAGCTCTTCCTCGCTATCAAAACCAACGTTAGTCCTCATCGATCCGTAGTCTCTATGATATATGAAGATAGGGATTTTCACTCCATCACATGAGATATCCTCGATATAGGGATCTCTCATCAGGACATCTATCTTTCCGTAGCCGACAGTATCTCTTTTAATCAAATACAGTATCTTTTCTTTGGTCTCATCCGAAAGGCGCAGGTCATAGTCCGATATTATCTGATTGACCAGCTCCTCGATATATTTGCTTGCTCCTTTCTCCTCCATGCTGAACAGATCAACTTTTGGAATATTATCTAGAGTTTCCTTTATGAAATCCAGATATCTCTGTTCACTCTCTGTTAGCTCGGGTTCTAGAACCGCATATATCTTCTCTACGGTCTTCTTATCTTTTAGGATCTTGACATAGGCGTAAGGTCTACTAACGGGGTAGAATGCTATCTCTTCAAATCTCTCATCAGATATGGGTACATTTATTTCGATCTCTTCTTCAACAGGTTCAAACTCCACCATTGGCTGGAATCTAAGGCTTTCTCTGGGTAGCTCTACATCTCCATAATCGAGTTTCTCTTCACCAACACTCAATGATACTCCCTCACTAGATAACGGCTCCGTTTCATCCAGAAATACGTAATCCGCAAAACTCTCTGCCTCAGCCGTGCTTCCAGAAATATCTCCTTCAATAAGTTTCTCTTCTTTGGCCCTGTCTTCACTTTCCTCCTCGTGATCAAAGGTCATATATCTCTTAAGTGCGTTTTTCATCGAGAGATCTACTAGAGGCTTTATCCTTAACCTTGTGCCGCTGGGGGGCTCAACACTCTTCTCTTCTCTTGCAGGATGCTCTTCTGGTGCAATATCGCCTTTTTCTTTTCTAGGAATCTCTGAAACTTTTCTTGAAAACGCTCCTCCGATATCGAAAAATTTAACGCTCCTTCTTGGTGACTTTTTTGCTTCCTCCTTTGTTTGTACCTGTTCTCTATCTTTTGGGGTACTTACTCTTTCAAGTTCCTTCAATTCACTTCTACTAGACAAACTGATATCCTTTGTTTCACCTTTACGCAATTCTTTTTTTGTGGTTTCCTCTCTTGTTCTTCCTTTTTTCTCTTCAGCTTTAGGTTTTTTGGTTTTTGGTTCTTCAACCTCTATAATATCAACTCTTGGTAGCTCTGTAACTTTTATTTCTTGAACCTTTTCGGGAAAAAGCTTGTCTATAGCTTCTTCGATCTCTTTCACGTATTTATCTAGATCCTTCCGTTTTACTTTGCCACCTTCGAATGCAGAATCTTTACTGGGAAATTTGGTAAGTCTAGAAAATATGTTGATTATATCTATCTTGACCAACCCCACCACCTCTGTCTATGATTTAAAATTTCATAACATAAGCTCAATCTCACATCATCTGCCATTGTGCATCCCATCCCTTTTAGATCATAACAGCTTGATACGAATACGCTTTGTAATATTTATAAATTTTTTTATTTCCACGCCCAATTATTTGTCACACCTTAGTGTAATCTCAAATCTTCAAGTATCCACTTAGCTAAGATCCAGTGATCAAAAAGCAGGTCACCGAAAGTCAAAATTCTGATCCCTGGAAGCCTTGACAAGTATTTCTGGGTTAAAAGAATACGATCCAGTTTGCTACCATTCAAAACTATCTGAACCAGTTCTTCTGCCCTTTTTAAACCATAGTTTTTTGCTATCACCACTCTAGTGAGACCATCTTTTGTCTTGAGACTGAACGTTGGGATATGGGTTATGTTTTTGACAACAACTTTACCATCAGGATACTTAATAATGTTAATAAAACCGATAAATGAGACAAGAGAGTTATACAGTGGATATCCTTCAGTTCCTCCACTTGTTAGAAAGTTTCCCAAGCTATATATGATGAAACACTTTCTACCATCATGAGCTATGTATTCCTCTATCGGCTGGATGACATGCGGTCCATGCCCAACAATTACGTCTGCGCCCGCCTCCAAAAATATCTCAGCGATTTTCCTCTGAAGTATTGATGGTTCATGCCTCTGCCATATCCCAAAATGCGTTGAAACTAGCACAATATCAGATACACTCTTTGCTTCCTTTATTCCCTCACAAAAGTTTTCAATATTGAATTTGATAGGCGCGTTGTTGGATAAAATAGAGTAAACCTGTCTGCTACAAATCTCATCAGCGGGCGGGAGTCTCCCTAGAAAAACCGGAAGTAGTTGAAAACCACTCACTACATGGTTCAATGGAACTGTGAAGGCAAGGAATGCTACTTTCACACCCTTTACGGTCTTTACAACATAGGGTTTATTGTCTGGATATCCATCGTTGTTTTCGTCTATAATCTCATCGTACTTAATAGTTCCAACAAAATCCAGATCCGCTCTTCGCAAAGATTCTATTGTGGCATCTATTCCATTTGAAGCTCGGTTTGAAAAATGATTGTTAGCGGTGCTGACTATATCATATCCTATATTCTTTAAGGCTAGGGCAAATGCTGGATGGGCGTTGATGATCATTCGAGGGTTATACTTGTACGCTTTTCCATCATAGGGATCGCCAGGTTCAACATCTATCTTCTCACATACCGGCCTTCCTTCATCGTCAAAGTACCATTTCTCTGTAAGCCCCTCAGCGAGAGGTTCCTCCAAATTTCCAAATGTTAGATCGGCTGAAGAAAGATTCTCTATCACGCTCTTGCTAAAAAGCCTTTCATAACCACTAGCCACTCTAAGATAAGGGTCTTCTATCGACCTATTCATCAGCTTTTCCGCTGTCAATTGCACTTTATCGGTTGCAAGAAGATCGCCAGTTACGGCGATTACAATTTTCACTTCTCCAAGGTTATCTGTATTTCTAGCTGAAGTTAGCAGGTTTGTAGAGATTATAGAGATTATGAAGATTATCAAGATGGTAATTGCTGTATAGATCTTTCTCGACATCTTATCA
>CAZGUO010000099.1:0-3025 GCA_964529185.1 uncultured Thermoplasmatales archaeon | reverse complement strand
CCTTCGCTGTTCTTCACATATATCTTGCTGAAATAGTTTTCACCCTCTACAATCGGTGAGTAAAACTCGCCATCCCATGCCCTAGCTCTAATCTCATGGTATCCATCTCTGTACTTGGTCGTATCCCACTTGAAGCTCCACTGATTTGTACCCTGAGCTAACATCCAAGGCTCATCATCTATCCTCACCTCAACGTATTTGATGGGTCTATCATCGCTCGCAGCCCTTGCGATACCTTTGATCTCCACAACTCCTGACACATTCATGCCATCTTCTGGAGGTTTACCGTCTATGCTCGTTATGTTTACAGTTGGCAAACTAACCTCTTTTACCACTAACTTACCATGTAATCCATCAACCTCTGCAGAAGAGTTCTTGGATACAGAAATCCTTACATATCCGTTGCTTATTAGATATCTTCTATCATCATTGTTACCAGACTGATACAAGACAGATGGATATATAGCTACGGAACCTTCTCCAAATCTTTGATGAGAGAAGTCCAATCTGTCTATCGATATCTCCGTTCCACCCAGGTCATAGCCAGAAACCACCCATTTATCCAACTTCAAATACAAATTGCTGAGATGAAAGTCCAGACCGCTCTCAAAGACATATCCACGGTATCTCTTTTCTGGATCTGCACCTCCAAATATTATCTTGAAAGGACTCTTTTGATATCTCTTTAAAACTCCTTCACAGGTAAATATACCCCTTATGTTGCCATGGAGAGATTTAGCATAGACCTTGAAATTTAGATCACCAATGAAGCCAGAATCCTTATCTATCACTAAATAACCTTCGGAAAGATTCCATCTGCACCTGATATCTAGATCTTTTTGAGATGATAAGCTGAGGTTGATCAGATCTCCATCAGAATCTTTACTTATAATGTTGAATGATGCGCCACTCCATCCAACAAACACATCGGCATATCCTTCTCTAATACCAAGGTCCCATTCCAATCTCCCCTCCTTAGGTAGATCGGCAAAGTACACCTTCAAAGAGGGATCAGATAGATCATCACACCAGCCGAACTCTTCTACAGAATCATCGAATGTGGATAGATCAATCTCTCCGTGCAGAGTTAACAGATGTGATGAAAATCTGAAGTGCATGGGGACATATTTGATATAGCAGTACCTCAGATTCTTGAAGAGTTTGGACATCAATCCATCCTTTATGAAAGCGGTTACATTTAGGCTACTTGCAGGCTCAACCTGATGGTACTCAAATTCTGTGCCATTCGAAAGAGGACGTACAGAATATTGATACTCAAATTTAACCTTCTTAGGCAACTTTTCAACGATAACACCCCATCCAAAGCTTTTGCCCTTTTCATAATTTGAGATCGTGCTTTCAGATGTCACCCTTGTACTTCTCTCGACCTCTATCATGAAATTGCCATCTGTTGAATCGACATCTTCATTCACAACAAACCTTGCACTCGTTGCGGGATGGTATTCCACTTTCCTGATAAACTCCTTGCAGATCTTTCCACTTGTAGTATTGTAAACAGCATAACTAAATATGGTCGCCAGGCGCGCATCTCCATATATACCTTCTGGATCTATTACGATACTTGCCTCCGGCTTTCTTCTAGAGAGTAGATGAGGGATGAACTGGTATGTGATAGTGCATTTACTGGGTATTGATTGAGAATCATCTATGACAAAGCCATACCTTATTCGTGATGACTTTTCCTTTGAAAATATGTGGGTGGGTAAGTATAGCTCGACATAAAGCTCAAAATCCCCTCTATCGTTTACAAAACCATCAAGCTTTTTAACATAGAGTTTGTAATTAAATGCAAGGGAGAGAGGTCTCAACAGTAGAGATGGGTATATGAAAAGTTCGGCGTAGATATCATTTTTCCCATCACCATTTATATCCACATATGTCTTCCTGAACAGCCTGAGCTTAACATCTTTCCCATAGGGTCCATATGAGATATGCAGATTAAAGCCAAATGAGATCGCTGATAAATGCTTGATCAACAGACTGAATTTTCCAGAACCACTATATCCTTGTAGCAAGCTTTTACTGTATGATATCAGTGTACTTTTCTCTGTATCTTTATTATCACGATCTCCAGGTCTATCTCTTCTAAACCTTTCTCTTAAGCTCTTTACGATCTTTTCAATTGCGCCAATAATTCCTCCATCTTTTTTACCATCTGATGATCTCAGATTATGTTTTGCTGGAAATGAATTCACAACTGGTAGAAATACGGGTGCTATGAGTATGAAGACAGCTATAATTGATAATAACTTTCGCGAGCTTATACTTTCACCTCCGGACTCGAGTCCAGATTTTATCCAACATATTACTATATTAATGTTATATAACACCATTAATATATATTTTATTGTTTTTCATTCCCCATTCTACTTTCTACAAACAAAAACGAAACTTTTATAGGGGATGAAAAACTAAAATTTCATATAGTAACACATCGACGGCTAGAAAAAGGTGGGGAGAGGTTTGCTGTAAACGAAGAAAAAAGTGGTACAAATTTCAACACAAACTTTAAAAACAAATCCTTATATATTAGATATGGTATTCAGTTCTTCCCTCACAAATTCCCAGGGAAACCGGCTAAACCCATGAGGTGGGGCTATCGCCCTTCGATGAATGGGTGTATCAACCTGGGAGACACTTAAGATGGAGGTTCGAAAAATGAGACCCACTTAGGGTCTCAAATTTCGAACCTGACGATCGATGGGGTTGGTGAAAGTTGGCCCACCTAAAAATGTGCAAGGCAGGGCAAGTGCACCCGCCAATTCTGACCCCGGTTGATCCTGCCGGAGGCCACTGCTATCGGAGTCCGACTAAGCCATGCGAGTCGAGGGGCCCTTCGGGGCACCGGCGAACGGCTCAGTAACACGTGGCTAACCTACCCTCGGGTGGGGGATAACCTCGGGAAACTGAGGCTAATCCCCCATAGGTCTGGGTTGCTGGAATGCGCCCAGGCCGAAAGCTCCGGCGCCCGAGGATGGGGCTGCGGCCTATCAGGTTGTAGTGG
>CAZGUO010000098.1:0-3060 GCA_964529185.1 uncultured Thermoplasmatales archaeon | reverse complement strand
GCGACCATCTGAGAATAGAGGATGTAATTGCGGTTGCCAGGAATTTTGAGAAGGTCAGGCTGGCTGATGGATCGAGAGATAGGATAAGAAGGTCGAGGAGGGTTGTAGAAAGGATTGTAAAAGAAGGGAAAGTTGTCTATGGTGTTACCACAGGATTTGGAGAGCTTGCTAGGGTGAAAATAAGTAAAGAAGATGTGGAGAAACTCCAGGAAAACCTGATAAGAAGCCATTCCTGTGGAGCGGGAGAAAATCTCCCTACAGAGATAGTTAGGGCAATGATGCTTCTAAGAGCAAATTCTCTTGCCAAGGGATATTCCGGCGTTAGGTTAGAAGTGGTGGAGATGCTTATAGATATGTTGAACAAGAAAATCCATCCGGTCATTCCCGAGAAAGGTTCTCTTGGAGCAAGTGGGGATTTGATTCCTCTCGCTCACATGGCTTTGACTATGATGGGTGAAGGTGAGGTGGAGGTTGATGGGGAGATTTTGAAATCTGAAGAGGGATTAAAGAAAAGAGGGTTAAGACCTGTAAAATTTAAGGCAAAAGAGGGGCTTGCTCTGATAAACGGAACACAACTGCTCTCTGCATACCTTTGTACAGCTATCCATGACCTTAACATCCTTCTCAAGAATGCTCAGATCGCCGGAGTGATGAGTCTAGAAGCTTTAAAAGGCACAGATCAGGTCTTTAGAGAAGAGATTCACAGACTTAGACCTCATTCTGGACAATTAAAAGCTGCAAAAAATTTGTGGAATTTAACTCGAAATAGCGAGATAATAAAATCTCATAGAAACTGCCCAAAAGTTCAGGATGCATATACTCTCAGATGCATGCCCCAAATCTTTGGTGCAATCTACGATTCTCTAGATTTTGCCAGGAGAATCGCCGAGATAGAGATAAATTCTGTCACAGATAATCCTATAGTTATTCCAGAGAGTGGAGAAGTATTATCTGGAGGGAACTTCCATGGTCAGCCTTTAGCTCTTGTTATGGACGTGTTGGCAATCTCTACTGCTACTCTCGGAGCATTTAGCGAAAGAAGGATAGCGAGGCTGGTTGATGAAAAACTTTCAAATTTGCCTGCCTTCCTAACCAAAAATAGTGGTCTGAATTCTGGATTTATGATGCCACATTACCTTGCTGCATCACTCGTCAACGAGAACAGCATTTTGGTTCATCCTGCAAGTTGTAACTCTCTACCAGTATCCGCGAATCAGGAAGATTTTGTAAGCATGGGCGCAACTTCAGGAAGAAAACTCATGAAGATCATAGATAACGTGCGGTACATAATAGCAATTGAATTTCTTGCTGCTTCCCAGGCTCTGGAGTTTCTTAAACCACTGAAGCCTTCACCAGCTATACAATCAGCCTATGAATGCGTGAGAAAAAACATCCCAAAATTGGATGTTGATAGAGTTATGAAAGATGACATCGAGATTGTAAAAAATCTGATCAAAAATGGAGAGATAATCAAAGAGGTAGAAAGAAAGGTAAGGTTACTCTAAGAGTAAAGTTTTTAATGCGGTTAATTTTAGTTGCAAAACTATGTGGCTTCAATTGAGAATGGCTCTACTAATTGGTTTGATGCTTGCAATATTCTATGGAATAATTGCTGGAATAGGTTATCTTCTGGGTGTAAGGGGTTATACATTCTACCTGTATCTCTTGGGTTTTGCTACCCTTTTTGTGCTTATCCAGTATATGTCTGGACCCAGGCTTGTTGAAATAACCATGCGTGTAAGATATGTAAGCGAAAGGGAATACCCCGAACTGCACAGGATGGTTGAGGAACTGGCAAATAGAGCGGGGATACCAAAACCGAGGATAGGGATATCTGAAATTAAGATACCAAATGCATTCGCATTCGGTAGAAGTAGGAGAGATGCAAGGGTTTGTGTTACAAGAGGTATTTTAGAACTTCTTGATGAAGAAGAGTTGAAGGCTGTGCTTGGGCATGAGATATCTCACATAAAGCACAGAGATGTTGCAGTTATCACTATGCTTAGTGTTATTCCCATGATCTGTTATATGCTCTACATCTCTTTCTTTTGGAGCGGAATGTTTTCAAGAGATAGGAGGGAAGCAGGCATATCTATGGTTGTGGGATTGACGGCTTTGATCATGTATTTTATAACTAGTCTGCTCGTAATGTATGGTTCGAGAATAAGAGAATACTATGCAGACCTTGGTAGCGTTGAACTTGGAAACCATCCGTCCAAGCTTGCTACAGCGCTTTACAAGCTGGTTTATGGAAGCGCAAGATCAGATACTCATACGCTGAGACAAATCGCTGGAATGAAAGCTTTCTTCCTGAATGATGTGAGTCAGGCAAAGAAGGAGATAATGGAGCTCAGAGAGATCGATCTCGATATGAGTGGGACAATCGATGAAGATGAACTCAGGATGCTGAAGGAAAAGAAAGTTAAGCTGAGTCTTGAAGATAAGATACTTGAACTACTCAGTTCTCATCCAAATATGCTCAAAAGAGTAAAACACCTTGCAAGCCTTGTTTGAATCTAAAAAGATTAAAAGCTGTTTCCGCATAGACCTTTGGATGGTAAGGTTTAGAAAGATAAGAAATAGATTGAGAGAAATAGGAGAATCCACAACCACGGAGAGATTGCTATTGATATTGCCCTTTTTTATCATGTCTCTTGATCTTTATCTCTTCATCCATGCCTTATCTCTACGTGACATATACGTTATAGTTCCTGTTCTCATCCTACTTGCGTTTTCTCTTATGGAGATAGTTGTTACCCTTGAGGAGATACACGAGAGAGCCTTAGAACATATAAAGTACAAAAATCTTGAAGCAAAGGTCAGGAAAGCTATGAAAAAGGCAAAAAGTGGAGTTACGGTAAGGAGCTTGATGAACCATATACTTGAAGAACATCCAGAGTTAAAGGATCATGAGAAGGCACTTTATCATGTGATATGTCAGATTCTTGCTGAAAATAAAGAGTAGTTATCTTTCCCAAACTATCTTTCCAGATTTTATAACCGTCTCAACAAGATTCACACCAAAATGATATGGAATGAATCTGTATGAGGGACAGTTCA
>CAZGUO010000097.1:0-3098 GCA_964529185.1 uncultured Thermoplasmatales archaeon | reverse complement strand
TTAAAAAGCTCAAAGAGATGGGAGACCTTACATATGATGAAAAAGAAGTTTTGGATAAGATTATAGAGATAAAGAGGAAGACGGTTGACAGATTCTGGGGGTTATGATTGATCAAAGTCTAGCAGAAAAGATCAAAAAGTATGTATTGGAAAGATTGTGTAGATGCGGAGGCTTTTGCTTCTACAAGCTAGAAGAGCCAAATGGCGCAGACACCTTTTATGCTCTTTCTATACTTAATCTTCTGGATGTCGAGTTTTACGACGAAAATACAGTTAAATTTCTTCAGAGTATGCAGAGAAAAGATGGAACTTACAGCAGCCTGTACTCTGCGTATTACTCAATAAAAGGATTAGAGCTATTGGGAGAGGAACCAAAATATGAATGTAGAGATTTCTTGAGAAGAAATTTGAAGGTATATGATGTCGAAAATCTGCCTACAGGTTTACAGTCGATTTTCAGACAGATGTACTATCTAGTAGATCTTTACAAAGATATAGGAATAGCGGTGGATGAAGATAAAAGAAGAAGCCTTATCAACTTTATTTTATCATTCAAAAACAAAGATCATGGTTTCGGAAAGGAAAAATCCACACTCATAGAAACCTTCCATGCGGTCTTCATACTGCACCATCTTGATCATAATATTCAAGATTCTTTAAATTTCTTAAAAATGTGCGAGAACAGATTCTACGGATTTGTCAACATCCCATCCACTTCACCATCTTTTATAGAGCACCTTTATGCAGGTCTGGAGTTGTCAAAGCTCTTCGGATATATCCCATCTTTCCCGGATAGTATCAGAGATTTCATAATGAATTGCCAAAAGAAGAATGGTGGTTTTTCAAGATCTCCAACAGGTATAACCAATTTAGAAAATACATGCTATGCTGTAAAGTCTTTGTACGTACTGGATAAATTATGCCCCGAACTTCTCTAGCCAATCACAGTAACCAAAGAGTATGGGTATAACTCTCCCGCTTATTCTCCCTAGACCTCCCTTCATAGCAGCTCTCTCGCTGAATCTTTTGACATCATCCGGCATGACATTCTTTCCAGCTATAACTATTGGAACCGGATCAGCAGAGTGATCTCCAAATTCTATAGGCGTAGAGTGATCTCCTGTAAATGCTATGTGGGCGTCATCTAAATCTACATTCTCCAGCAGATAACCTACAGCTTGATCTATTCTCTCTATGAACTCTATCTTGGACTTCGCATCATGATCGTGTGCACAAGAATCTGCACCCTTGAAATGAATAAAAACAAAATCTTTCCCTTCATCCAGTTCCTCGAGAGCTGCTTTTACTTTGCTGATGAGATCAGAGTCTTTTCTTCCTGTTGCGCCTTCCGGTTTGATGGCTTTTAATCCAATAGCCTTCGCTATTCCAAGATACAACGCTCCACCAGCAATAGCAGAACCTTCTATGCCATACAATTCATGAAAGGGCTCTATCTCGGGTTTGATCGAGGCACCTCTAAGAAGAACTATGTTTGCCGGAAGCTTACCTTCCCTCTCTCTCTTTCTGTTTATCGGCAGATCCTTCAAGACTTGGTAAGATTTTTGTATGAATTTGTTTACTATTTCAGCGGTTCTTCTTGCTGATTTCTCTCTGCTCAATGCTTTTACTTTTGTTACCTTTACCCCAACCTTGTGAGGATCAGCATCTGTTATGTTGTGCGAGAGGTTTTCACCTCTTATTATCAATGCACCTCTATGTTCGACGCTTGACTTGTAGATTATCTCGACATCCTCCATCTCAATACCATTAATCGCCTTTTCAATTTCCTTAAGACCTTCGTTTATCCTTCCAGCTCTCCTATCTATGACTCTGAAATCATCATCAACCGTCGCGAGATTTGCTCTGAAGCAGATATCCCCATCTTTAACTTCCATTCCTATTCCTAAAGCTTCAAAGACCCCTCTTCCAGTGTATACCTTTTCAGGGTCATACCCAAATATCGAAAGATGCGCGGTATCACTGCCTGGTCTAACTCCTGGCCTAATTGGATCTAACAAGCCGTTTATCCCAATATCAGATAATTTGTCCAGATTTGGAGTATTCGCAGATTCCAAACATGTTTTTCCGTTGTAATCTGTTGGTCTACCTCCCAAACCATCCGCTATTATCAGTATGGCTTTCATGTTCGATGATGAAGAATGTTTTACTGGTAGAAAAGTTTGTCTGATTTAGTGAGATTATCGATTTTTCTAACTAGCATGAAAGTTAATTGGGCTACTATTGCACTGCAAATGCTGCAATTGCAATACCCATTATGAAATTTCCAAACTCGATGGCGGAAATGCCGAAACCCACGAACCCCAAGATAAGAAAGAAGGTTGGATTGATAACGTATAGATCAGTTCCAAGTAAACCATGCGTTACTATGGCAGCTGGAGGAATTTCATAACTCCGGAGATTTATTCCAATCACAAAAATGGAAGGAGTTATTATCCTTCCAATGAGAAACGGTATACAAGGAAACGAGAATATTTGTCCATAACCTCCAACTGCTGCAACATAACACAACAAACTAAATGGAAGAATTCCCTTTTGAAACTCTGCCTTTTCAGGTCCAATTAGATCTTTATACTCTTTGAGTCTCTCGATCATGGATTTGAAGCTGAAGTTTTCTGGGAGAATCTCACGATTCTTCAGAAAAACCTCCAAATTCAGAAATTTCTCTTCAAGATCGTTGGGTTCGGATGCTATTTTATCGAGCTCCTCCTTTATATCTTTGATCTCTTCTCTGGATAGCCATTTAATTATTTTCTTCACCTTTCCATCTTTATCAAATATCGTTATCGTAACCTTCTCTAAATCTTCCTCTGTTTTTGCCCTGCTACTTGCTACAGTTTCTGTCAGTATAATTGGAGTGACAAGCAGGCTAACTAGAACCATCACACATATCTTTGTTATGGCATCCTTTTTGACAAGCATTTTTTCACACATCCGTAATATAGATCATTATTTATTAAATTTTGGCGCTGTTTATAATTTTGTTATTTACAATCTAGACCATCATGAAAAGTATATAAGGGTTTTCTATATTGCGGTAAAAGGATGCCTTCAATCTCAAGATATATCAAAGAGATAAGG
>CAZGUO010000096.1:0-3157 GCA_964529185.1 uncultured Thermoplasmatales archaeon | reverse complement strand
ACTATCGTTGTCTTGCCTACTCCACCTTTTGCACTTAAAAATGAAATTATCATTTTTTACCCCTTTTCTTCCAACATATTTCTATAATTTTTTTACTCCCCGTAGTCCACAGATGAAAGCTGGATGAAACAAAAGAACCGTGTCCAACCCGATACCATTTTTAACACAATTTATATATAATAGAGTCATTATAATAAGTAATAGTAATCTAAACTGGAGAGGATCAACATGCTGAGAAGGTTATGTTTGCTGGTAATAATAGCGATTCTTCTCTTGTCACCGGTAGCATCCTTATCAAAGGTTACAGAAAACAGTGTAACCTCAACATCAGAAAACAACATCACTGTAGAACTTATGTACATCAATCAAACCGGTAGCTTTGTAGAGAAGTTCAACCTCTCTGAAATAGACTGGCAGAATCTCACAAAGATAATATACGAATTCATATCCAACTTGACCAAAGCCATCATTAATATCACTTCAAACAACACATCCAACATCTCTTTCCCATCCAACTTCACAAACATAACAAATCCGTTTGTAAAGTTTTTACAAAAACTGTACATTATATGGTACAAGATCCAAAGCAGGAGACCCCTACAGAAGAGAGTATTCATCGTGAGCACAGGTTATGGAAAAAGATTCGATTTCAGACCATTTGCTACCCTTAGCTTCTTCAAACCCTTTACATTCTGGTTTTACTTCGGAGGCAAAAACTACACCAACAGAAGCACAACCATCATAGTAGATCCTATTCTCCCAAAGGTGAAGATACTAAAAGGTTTGCAGTTTGGCATGATGCGAAGATTTATAGGGATCTTCATAAGGATATCCGGAACACCCCTCCAAAAGAGTCATCTCCTTTTCATGGGATACGCATACAAGGTTAGAGTAATAGCTCAGCATACCACCATATACCCAGATCCCAAAGAGATGAAAATAACGAAAACTTAAAGTTGCAAACGACATTTCAATGTTGAATCATGAGAAACAAACCAATTCTATTTAGCTTGGAAAACTGTAAGAGATGTGAATACATAAAGGAGAGGATACCGAAAGATCTAGATATAGAGGTAAAAACTTATCCGCATGATCTTAGGGATTGGACACCGGATCAGCTTGCGGAGGCGTGCTATTATGAAGTCTATACCGACTTACAGAGAACAGCACCAATACTGATACTGCCCGATGGCAGAAAGATAACCAGTGTCATTGAGATAAAGAAGATTCTTACAACACTTAAACAACAATAGTCTTTTCTCTCTCCGCTCCTATAGATACCATCTCTACGGGAACCTCAACAAACTCCTCTATGAACTTTATATACCTTTTAGCACTCTTTGGCAGATCTCCAAAACTTTTCACTCCTTTTGTCGAATCCCATCCATCAAGTTCTTCATAGATTGGTTTAACTCTTTCAAGCACCCTTATATTTGATGGAAAACTCTCGATAATCTCTCCTTCAAACTCATAACCCACACACACCTTAACCTTCTTCAACCCATCTAGGACATCAAGTTTTGTCAATGCTATCTTATCTACACCACATATCATGCAAGCATACTTAACAACAACGAGATCGAGCCAGCCGCATCTCCTTGCTCTCCCGGTGGTTGTTCCGAATTCTCCTCCCCTTTCCTGAAGGTATCTGCCCTTTTCATCTTTTAGCTCTGTTGGAAGGGGACCTCCACCAACTCTTGTAGTGTAAGCTTTAACCACACCTATTATCTCATCTATCAATTTTGGGCTTATTCCAGATCCGGTGCATGCTCCTCCAGATATTGTATTGGATGAGGTTGTATATGGATATGTACCAAAATCGATATCCAGCATCACGCCCTGTGCGCCTTCCAAAAGTATTTCCTTCCCTTCTCTTATGGCCTTATTTAATTCCAGAGTCGTGTCTCTTACAAAATTCCTTATTTTGTTACCATATTCAGAATACCTATCCACAATTTCATCAATCTCCATCCCAGAAGCGTCTAAGCCGTATAGCTTCAGCATATCTTTTTTTAAAGGAATTATGGTTTCGAGCTTCTCTCTCAACAGATCTCTATCCAGAAGATCTCCAACCCTTATACCCTTCCTCGCAACCTTGTCACTGTAACAAGGACCTATGCCCCTCTTTGTGGTTCCTATACTCTTCTTCCCAAGATAAGCCTCTTCCGCTCCATCCAGTAATTTATGGTAAGGCATAACAACATTAGCTCTATCACTCACCATTATCTTTGGCTCTATCCCTCTGCTCTTCAACTTGCCGATCTCTTCTACTAGAACCTCTGGATCAACCACCACACCATTTGCTATTACTCCAACCTTCCCTCTTATCACTCCAGAAGGCAAGAGATGGAACTTAAAAACTTGATCACCAACCTTTATGGTGTGACCAGCATTGCTTCCGCCCTGAAACCTCACAACATAATCTACATTTTCAGATAGAAAGTCAACGATCTTTCCTTTTCCCTCATCTCCCCATTGCGTACCTATTATAGCTTTTACACCCAACAGGTAACACCTCTACTTCCTTTCACACGAGATATTGTTCTCCAAGTCCTCTAATAGCCCTCTCCTTATCTCGATCACAGATATTTCTCTTGGTTTCAAAACCTTCTTGAATACTGGAAGGGCATCATAGGGATCCACCCTTGAACCACATGTGAATATATCTACAGCAGCATAGCCAAATTCAGGCCATGTATGTATGGAGAGATGAGACTCACCAATTATTGCCATTCCACTCACGCCATGCGGATTAAATTTATGAACCTCAACACCAATCAGTGTAGCATTACACGCCTCAACAGCCTCTTTGAGCATCTCCCTGATAATCTCTTGATCATTTAGATTACTGCAACCCTTCATCTCCACAAGGAGGTGCCTTCCCACAGCACCAACACCAGCCTTTGCTTCCTTGTTCGCGTATTCTAAAACCATTTTGATCCCTCCCTGTGGGTTTAAATAGTTCCAGCAGAGAGAACCATCTTTCCTTTTTAAATTTTTCTGTCGAGAAATTTTTATAATATTAAATCGATTTATTTACAGAAAAACATATAATACCAAAAAATCTTACAACTTAGGAAGATGAATAAAAAAGAGATCGAAAGAAAGATAGATCTTCTGAAGAGAAGAGAAAAGTTGATACTCAGAGCGTCTATAG
>CAZGUO010000095.1:0-3187 GCA_964529185.1 uncultured Thermoplasmatales archaeon | reverse complement strand
CAGATTTTTGAGTTTCTCCAAGGCTCTATCAAAGCACTCCTTGATCATCTTCTCTTTTAGTTGCATTACTTCTTTTCTTGCCTCCTGCCTTATCTTTGCTATCTCTGCTTTTTTCCTGTTTTCCAAGTCTCTTTTTGCCCTCTTTATCTTCTGCTCCTTTTCCCTGTTTATCTCTCTTTCAGCCTCTTTCAATCTCTTGTCCCTTTCCTCTCTAGCTTTGGATAGTATCTGCTCTATCTCCCTATCTGCTTCTTCCTTGATCTTAGAAAGTATATCCTCCAGGGCCATATCCCATCTATCCCAGGATCTTCAGTCCAAGTATCATTATGAGCAAGCCTACCAGAAAGCCAAATATCGCTATTGTCTCTGGCATTACGGCGAGCATGATGGCTCTCCCTGCAACACTTGGGTTTCTACCTGTAGATGTTATTCCAGCGCCTGCTATCATACCCTGATTTATGGCAGATAACCCTGTCAACCCCACCATCAGACCCACAAATACCGCTGACTGACCTATTGTCGGGTTCAGAAGATCCATGGTTGGTTTTCCTCCAAGGAGACCTGCCCCCATCAAGAGAAGCACCGATGTTATGAATGCATAGATGGTCTGGGTCATTGGTAGCATCTCCAGAATGAGGGCTCTACTGAACAGCTCTGGCTTCTCCGCAGTAACCGCAGCCGCAGGTATACCTCCCATCGATATACCTACTGCTGATCCTATTCCCGCTATAGCCATAGCCAAAGCACATGCTAGAACAACCAGAGATTGATTTTTCTTCTGTAGTTCGTTGTTGCTCTCCTGGGCAAATGCAGGACTAGCCAGTAGTAGCACGCTTGCCACCAGCACCATTCCAATTATACCATACCTTCCCATCTCATCTCACCTCATTACCAGCTCAGTATATCTCCTTTTCGCCTTCAGCGGGGCAAACTCCCTGCCTCCGCCTTCATAAAACCTGTTGAAAAACTCAACATACTGTAGCCTTAAGCTATGAACAGCAGCACCAAGGGAATTCACAGCCATGGTAACCAGATGCGCTATAATGAGTACAAGTACAGAAACGGCAACATGCGTCATATCGCCAAACAGTTGTGCAACTATGTTGAATGCTAAAGCCATACCTGCTGTAGCCAGACCGAGGGCGAGTAACCTTGCATAAGACAACCAATCTCCAACAAATCCCATCAACTCTAAGAATGCCATTCCCTTTGCTTCCAAGGCTAAAAGGGCTATGCCAATTAGGGCTCCAATGTAGGATACGGTTTTGAAGGCTGAAGATAGTTCCCACATCTTTAAAAGGTATTCTCCGATCAGGGCTCCTCCAAATATTTGGAGTAGAATAAAAGAGAACTTCCCGCAAATTAAATCCTTTATCTTGTTGTTTTTCAGATCCTGATATATTCCAAGGATCAACCCTATGTTGAGATGAATGAGTCCTAAAATTAAGGCGATTTCTAAGAAGGTTAGGGGGTTTCTCAAACCATCTATGGGCAGAGTTACACCAAAAACATTGATTCTTGGAAGATCTGTACCGAAAAATCTTGGTAAAAGATCTCCAAAGAAGCTGTTTGATAGATACCCAAATATTATTGTCCAAATTCCGAGAAATATTCCAATGATAGACCACTCTCTTATCATCCCAGATCTTTTACCCAGCTTGAGGAGAGCAATCAGAGATCCGAAAAATATAACCAATCCATATCCGGCATCTCCAAGCATGAAACCAAACATCAGAGGAAACCACAGGGTTATGAAGATCAGAGGGTTTATTTCTCTATACTTTGGCAGACCAAACAGGGTTAAAAGGGGCTTAAACGGTTTGGTTATCTTTCCCGTCTTTATATAAGTGGGCGGCTCTTCAGGATTTCCTGAAGGATTTGATATGGTATATACAAATCTCTTGTCCGTTATTCTCTCCAGAAGATCGAGAAACTCCTTTACTTTTTCTTTCAGAACCCATCCTTCTATAAGATAGACTTTCTCGGTTTTGCCGAAATTCTTTATTGCCTCGAGTTTTATTTTCTCTATCGTTAGTTCCTCAAGATTTGCAAGGATTTTTATCATATCTTTGTTTGCTATCCTTCTCAGTTCGTTTTTGAGATCTGCAATTTCTTTTTCAGCGCCTTTTATTTCATTCTTCAACCTTTTTATTATATCAGAAGGTTTTCCGGGAATATCTGGGATCTCTATCTCCTCAACATACCTTTGCCAGAGCCTATCGACCTCTTCTCTCTTTGTTTGATGAAATACTGCTGCTACTATCCATTTTCTATCCTTTCTTCTGCCAACAGACCTGTAATCGAAAATACCTCCAAGCTCTTCCACTTTCTCTCTCAAAAGATCTAAATCTCTTGATACCCCTGCTCTCAAGAGGATATGCTCACTCTCTTTCACATAATTGAGATCAAAATCTAGAAACTGTAAATTTGATAGCTTTGAGATGAGGGAATCTTTTGCCTTCATACTTTCATCTAAGGATTTAAGTTTTGAATCTATCTCCAATATTTTCTGCTCAAAATTTGAGAGGTTTTTTTCTGTTTCATTCAAAAGCTCATCTATACCTTTCTTTTTGACTTTTATCTTCTTTAACTCGGGGGGAGATATTATGGCTTTAATGCCTGAAGGTCTTCTTCTGTAGGGCTTCAGTATCGATACGATTTTTTTTAATCTATTTTCATAAGATATTATCCTTGAAATGGTATCATCTATTTCCATATCTTTAGAAAGATTCTCTTTTGGACCTATATCTGCAATATGAATTATGCCCTTTTCAGATACCGCATCTATTACCCTCTCCAGATCTGAGGAATGAACCAGTACAGATACCCTTCTCATCTCCTCTGGAAATAGACTCATGCTATCTCCCTGAGAATAATATCCACGGCTTTCTCCATATTCTTGAGAGATTTTTCCTCAATTTCCCTAAGCTTGTTCTCATTTTCCTTCGCTATTCTCTCTTTCTCCCTTTCTATTTCTTCCTTTATCTTCTCCTCCATCTTTGCTATTTCTTTATCCGTATCCTTTTCAATCTTCTTCCTCAACTTCTCTATCTCCTTCTCACATTCCTGTAAAATCCTCTCAGCCTGGATCTTTGCTCTTTCTATCCTCGCTTTCTCCTCTTCCTCCTTCTTCCTTATCTCTTTGATATATCTTGAGATTGAAGGCATCCTTTTACCGCAATATAGA
>CAZGUO010000094.1:0-3262 GCA_964529185.1 uncultured Thermoplasmatales archaeon | reverse complement strand
CTACATTTTTTATACCAAGACTGCGAAGAATCTCTATATGCTCCTTATCTATATCGCTAATCAATACAAGATCAGTGGGTATCTTGTTTCTATTAAAGTCGACGGAGGGATGCAAGCTGTTACTATAAAAAGTTGGTGTTTCAATCCTTTCTTCAAATTCGGTTTCCATCGATTTGTGGGTAATCAAAGAGATCTTTATATCTACAGATAATACCATAAGAAATGCAAGAAATATAGCATATTCTACACCCATCTCAATCCCTACATCGCTTGATACTATTGATAGAGAGAGACCAGATAATATTATCATGGTGATTGGTATCGAATACACTCTAAATTTTCCCCTTTTAAGATGAAGATACAAATCTGAGATGGTCAGAACCAAAGAGGTCGTAAGTAGCTGGAGATCGGTTACAGATTTTACCATGTGTAAGGGTGATAGGTGAAGTATGAACCCGGGATCAAATGGTGTGTTGAAAAATACGATAAAGATCATCTTTATTGATAAAAAGCTAGAAATGAATATCAGGAATAGAGGAGGCAAATCATCCCAAATCTCTTTGAGATTCATCCGCTATCTCCTCCGGCGAAGCATAACGAATGCTATCGATGTGATAGATATCGATCCAGCCACTACATCTGGTAGATCTGGAGAGATCCTCATGGGTTGACCCGTCCAAAATGGAACAATAACCTCTTTATTTCTCATATCATGATATGAGCCATAAAACATCTCTATAGATGCCTTTTCACCCTCTCGGTCAAAGGCATATATAGTTAATTTGTCACATCCCGGTATGGGTTTAAAGATAAAAGATACATTTATCACACATCTATCATCTATGGTTGTTTCGGTCAATGATCTCTTAACTGTACATAACTCCGGTAAGAGATATTCTCCCACATCTTCTTCAAAGAGATTGACCTCATCAAAAGATTCAGCATCCTTGTAATGTAAAAAGATAAAATGAGCACATGTCTCGTCTCCACTCTCAGCTATAACTTCCACCTTCCACACATCTTTCCAAGAGTTGTAATCAGAGATGGATAGACAAAGCTCTACCGCATGCTCACCATTTATCAGTCTTATATGTTTGTAAGTCGGGGTAACATTAACAACTCCTACACCAGCCTTGCTGGCGCCAGCTGTCTTAAATGAGAGGCACAACACGGAGAGAGCAAGTACAGAGAACACAATAATTCTCTTCATGTTCTTCTTCCCCTCAGATATACCATCAATATATACAACAGCGATATAATCAATCCGATACCAACCAAGAGTTTAGGCAATATGTTCTCTTTTTTCTCTTCTTTTTTCTCCTCTATTTTCTCTTTTATGATTATAGAGGTTTTGTATGTGTGAGTTTCGTTCCCTCTGCTCAAGAAGTACGTTATTTCAGCATATTTTACTCCTTGAAGAGGTTTTACCTTTACCTCGATTTTATCTTCTCTTAAGGGATCTAATTCAATCTCAATATTTGAATAGTTTTCGACATCTTTCCCATTTAACCAAACACCCAACACACTCAGATTTTCGACTTGGATGGAGAGAGTTACATTCCCTCTTCCACATAGCATGGATGTAATATTCTTTTCCTCGTTCTGGTACATCTCAACTTCTTTCTTGTGCTGGAAAGTAACGTTTCCTTCTTCTATCTCCTCAAGCTCATAATCGCTATGACCCACTATTATAGTTATAAGGTCTTGTAGAGGAAATGAGAAGGCGGTGTTTAATTGAATCGTTGGATGAGAAACATTGAACACAGGTATAATCTCGTCAGGTACTATCCCAGTTATAGTCCCTCCAATTCTCATTATTCCAGGTCTCCAAGCTTGCGTTCTTATTTCTATCTTGTGCTGTAATTTTTCATCCGGAAGTAAAATCCTGTTAATGTTAGATGTTGTTATCCTATCATTTAACTTATCATAACTTACATTTATTGTTAGGGGAAGATTTCCATTGTTTATGGTAGTGAAGTAATGTTCACCATAAGCTGTCACGGTTTGGAAAGGCTCAACTCTTACTGTTATTCCCCCCGACACACCTAACCCTCCCGTGGGTTTCTCCATGAGTATCGGTATCCTGTACTCGTTACCATTGTACTCTACAGAAAGAGTCCAGTTTTCAGAATCGTTTCTAAGAAAGTTATCGGTCGTAACTCTGAAACAGAATTTGTTTCCAATTCTGATAGAATTTACCGTATCTATATATCCAAATCCATCATAATTCTCGATGGCTTTCCAACCATCATCATAACTCCATCCATAAAAATTGTCTCTACTCCTCTTAGGTGGAGGCGTTTCACCCTTGTATATTGTTATATTAAGTGTGCTGACATTTTCATTTAGAGTCACATTTATCCAGTTCCATACACCGGTTACGAAAACCTTTCTACCACTCTTCTCTATCTCTTTATTTCCCAGTATGCTTATTGTGACATCTATATCATCTTTACTTCTTACAATCGGGCTAGAGAGAACTTGAGCAATTAATGTACAAATAGATAGGAGAAAAACAACTTCTTTTATCAATTTAATCCTCACCACCAGCCTTAGTTATCATATACCATTGTATAAAATTTTCCATTTATTAACCGGTCTGGAGAGAGAGGGTGTAGTAAAGTCTGGATGTATATACTCCTGATAATGTACCGAAAGGAATGTCACAGTGATACTGAACATCATTTATACTTTCCTGAGTGCCATCGTTATGGATGTCATGATAAGATGTTTCGCTACCTTTAATGTAAGCAACACCATCATTTAGGCTATCCTCTCCAGTTATATCTCCACCGGTCACATTTATATAATTTCTGCTTATCGAGTCTCCTCCTCCCACTCTTTCCAAAGTTTCGTTGGTTGTAACATTTAGCTTGTATGGTGCATTCACCTTGTAGGTTATAGTAAGAGCGCCCAATGATGTACTGGCTCTATGTCCAGGTAAAGCAGATGCTGATACACCGGAAGAAATGGAAAGCTCACAGTACCTATAAACTCCAAATTCATCCTTGACCCATGTAACGTCTCCACTACTTGTGGTAACTTCTATCTTGAAATTCCAGGAGTACAGATCATCTGTTGTGTTTGTTGCAGTTCCCCATGTTCCGTCGCCTGGCGCACTCCTGAATTGATATAACGGAGTAAAACTCAACTCTACAATATGAGTAGTTTCATTAATTACGGTTTCTGTCATGGTACCCTTTGTAACCTCATCATCTGGCCATAACATGTTATACTCAGCAGTTCCAGTTGTATTCTTGTA
>CAZGUO010000093.1:0-3297 GCA_964529185.1 uncultured Thermoplasmatales archaeon | reverse complement strand
CTAGAGATGTTATGAAAGCGTTGTTTGAGATATCTGAATCCTTTCTCAGATAACTTGCATATGTTATCAATATACCTTGAGCCAGGCTTAGAGAGAAGAACACTTGAGCATATGCGGATAACCAAACATTTACATTGAGGAGTTTTGAGAAATCTGGAGTGAGATAGTAACTCACACCTTCTATTGCTCCGGGCAAGGTTAAACCTCTTATCGTAAGTATTATCAGTAGAATGGTTGGAAGAGGAACAGTAATGGCGACAACCTTCCCTATTCTATCAACACCTTTGTAGAGTATGATGAATATTGAGAACCATATAGCTATCAGACCAAGTAAGACAGGTATGCTTATTCCTCCTATCTCGGAGATTCCTGATGTCTTTCCAAGAAAACTAAAGAAGAAAATTTCTGCATCTGGCTCCCACAGGAGATTTACAGAATAAACCATATAAGCGAAACACCAGGCCATAACAACTACATAATATGATGCAACCACAAAAGGAGTCAAGCTCGATAACCATCCAACCCATTCAAGTTTTTTATTCACCTTTTTGAAAGCCAGAGGTGGTGGTGATCTGGACCAATGACCCAATGAAAATTCCAGAATCATCAAAGGTATTCCAGCGGTAAATAGGGCTACAAAATATGGTATTAAAAAGGCGCCGCCGCCGTTCTTGTAACATACATAGGGAAATCTCCATACATTTCCTAATCCCACTGCAGATCCTATCGCAGCCATGATGAATGCAAACCTTGATCTCCATACTTCTGCTATGATACCAGCCTCACTTGAGTATTTTTGCGGTATTATTTTAATTTTTAGTTTTTAATAATATTAAACTTCTCCATCAGCTTAATTAATACATCAAAGATTATCCAAAGTTGTGCAGAGAACCGGGATAGCAAATCTACCTTTACATCCGGGAAGGGCTCCCAGATGGTTATTCACTAGGATGGTCAAGCTTGGAAGAGCAATAAGCGAGGTTTTAATCATAGAGTATGGAAGGGATGAGTTTTTGAGGAGATTGGCTGATCCTTTCTGGTTCCAAGCCTTTTCTTGTGTCTTGGGATTTGACTGGCACTCTTCTGGCACTACCACTGTAACATGTGGCGCATTGAAAGAAGCCATAAATCTCTCTGAATACGGTATAGCTGTGGCAGGAGGAAAGGGGTCGGTATCGAGAAGAACTCCAGATGAGATAAGGAGATTTGGAGACATTCTATCTTTAAGTGATAGTAAGATAGAGTCCATGGTATACGCAAGCAGGATGACCGCAAAGGTCGATAACTCTGCTATTCAGGATGGTTACAACCTCTACCATCATGTTTTCATATTCTCGGAGGATGGAAAATGGGTTGTTATACAGCAGGGAATGAATGAAGAAAATCGATATGCCAGGAGATATCATTGGTTATCTGATGATGTGAAGAGTTTTGTTGAAGAGCCTCATTCAGGTATAGCAGGATATGAGAAAAGAGAGAAAGTCTTGAACATGGTTGCAAAAGAAAGTGAAGATTGCAGAAAGACCTGCGTTGATATAGTTAGAGAAAACCCAAGAAAGATGCTGAACTCGATTAAGAATGCCACCAGCTATCAAGAAACTCTGGATAAAGAAAAAATACTTTTTATGCCCGTAAGCATAAACTGGTCATTGATGAAGAAGATATACGATTTTCAGCCAAGAAACTATGAGGAGTTGCTCTCAATAAGAGGTGTTGGTCCTAAAACGGTAAGAGCTTTGGCTCTTATATCTGATCTCATATATGGATCTGAACCTTCATGGAAAGATCCAATTAAATTTACATTCACGGTCGGAGGCAAGGATGGCGTTCCATACCCAGTAGACAGAAAGGTTATGGATGAAACTACAGATGTGCTAAGAATGTGTATTGAGGAAGCGAAAATAGGAAAGGACGATAAAATAAAGGCTTTGCACAGGTTGAAAGATATTTTGCCCAGGTAACATATTATTTTCTGCAAATTTTCCAAGATGTGTTCTGCTCTTGTTGATATTATATCTATTATGTTTTCCCATGGGTATTATCAACTTGCGATATATTTATATAATTTCATCCTACATTATTATAGGGGCTGGATTTATGTTGAAAGATAAGAAAATCCTATCTTTATTTGTTGTCACAATTTTAATCTGCTCTAGTGTATCATTTTTTATTGGTCTAAAATTTGAAAATATCTTGTCACCAAGTGAGAAAGGAAAGGAAACTTTAGAACCTCATGAAAATATAATGTCACTAAAAAGAAAAATACACTTCTCCCAGCCTCAACTTGTAGAGCATAAGGGATATTTTGAGGTGAAGGCAAAGGGCGCAGCATCTTATCTAATGGATATTGGCAAGCCGATACTACCAGTTTATATCACGGTGTTTACCTTTCCATTGGGTACGAAGATTGTGAATATCACCTATAACCATTCCAAAGTGAAAACGATCAAAATTTCAAAAGAAGTCATCTTCAACCCTGGTTTTATGCTGACAGACATGAGAAAAACCGTCATAAAGGGAAGTAAAGATAACTCCGTTTATAATAGTGATAAACTCTATCCACAGGAGTGGTGGGAGTACCGTATCGGAAGCGGAATTCTTAACCATAATCAAACTGTGTTTTTATCACTGCATTCATATCCTGTAAGATATTCTCCAGCTAAAAATACCCTGTATTACATAGAAAACGCGGAGATAACAATTCGGTATAAAAGGACAAATATATCATTTATACCTAAAACACGGGAGTATGACTTGCTTATAATAGCTCCGTCTAATTTTAGCTCCTCTCTTAAACCTCTTGTAGATCATAAGAAAAAAATCGGCATCAGATCCAAAATTGTAACTGTTGAGGAAATATACAATGGAACCTATTTCTTGGCTAAAGGTAGAGATAGGGCTGAAAAGATAAAATATTTCATCAAGGATGCAGTCGAAAATTGGGGTGTTAGCTATGTTTTGCTTGTTGGAGACAAGGATAAACTACCTGTGAGATATGGACATATAATGACTATGAGGGGGGCTAATCTGACAGATCCTCAGCTTACTATACCTGTTGCAACAGATCTCTATTATGCTGATATCTATGATGCTAATGGTAGTTTCTGCAGCTGGGATGCAAATCATAATGGCATATATGGAGAATATAATTGGGAGTGGAATAGTGACAAGGTTGATTTTTACCCAAATGTTTACCTTGGTAGACTACCTTGTAAGGATAAAAAAGAAGTATCAACTGTGGTAGCAAAAATAATCAGATACGAACGTAACACTTACAATAAGAGATGGTTTAACAAT
>CAZGUO010000092.1:0-3370 GCA_964529185.1 uncultured Thermoplasmatales archaeon | reverse complement strand
GGATCAAATCCATCATCGCATTACCCGCTGGCTGTGTCGTTTCTGTTCCCCTTACAGGGGCTCTCGCCCCTGCCGCTTGCGCGACTCCCCGGCCCGGAGTGAGGGGGGACTTTCCTCAGCAGGGAGCAAAGCTCCCCACCGTCAGCCGCCCACCTGCTCCTGGCGCCCTATTAGATATTTGACAAAGATGGTTTAAATATTTGGTGGAAAGCTTAGTATTTTTATCCAGAGAGATTATAGGAATACAAAAGATGATCTCGCAACCTCTTTATCGTTATTCATGACTATGACGAACAGTTTTGAAAATGGGAAGGATGGAGTATCAAATTTTAGATAGACATCCTTTCCTTCTCCCTCTTCCAAGTACATCGTTTCGCTTTGGGCTATAGCTATCTCGCTATTATCGACCTCTATCTTGACTACAAGTTTTACATTGTTAGCGGATCCGCTTCCAATGTTTATGATGGTTGAGGTTAGATCTATAAAATCTTCATCCCCAATCTGATGTCTAACTGGGGGTTTGCAGTATTGTACAAGGATAGGCTTATCCTTGACAGGGTATATTGTATAGTTTGTGTCATGGGCATACTTTTCATTAGCTTCGCCAAGTTTCCACCCTTTGATGGATGTCTCGAGATATAGGTATCGTTTACCACTATCATCGGTAAAGTATACCTTATCTATGTAGGGATAGTTATCTAGATGCACGCCAACAGCCATGTGATTTTCAAATCTGATAAGACAAACATCGTAACCCATTTTGTACAGTATGGAAGATGTCAGTATCGCTTTGTCCTCACAATCGCCGTACCTATCGTATAACAGTTCTATTGGATATTTTGGATACTCTCCTTCCTCTTTCCTGTACTCTATGTTTTGGGCAAACGATGCAACAAAGTCTATCATATCATTACCATCATATATCTTTTCAAGTTCCTTTGCGAGCATCTCAACAAAGCCCTGAACCTTGGGATCTATAGCATAGAATGAATAATCTTCCAAATAAGGTCTTGGCAAGGATGAGCAGTAATTGTAGATTCCTTTAGGGAGAGGAATACGGAGATGATAATACTTCCCGTCAAATTTCCATGACTTGTAGAATCCGTAAAACTTATTTGGCGATATAATACTGAAAGATGGTGTAACTTGAAAAGTGCCTTCAGCTATCACATTGTCATCTATGTCAAGCAGGGTTACAAAAAGATCGTAATCATTGTAGGGTAAACTATCACTGCATAAAGAAAGCGTAATATTTCCATATCCTGGAAGCAGGCAGTTTTCGAGAGTTTTCACTTCCAATGATGTATCGCCTATGCTGATTGTAGCCTTATCAAAGTATACAGGTATGCTACCGCTGTTCTTAGCGTGTATCCTTGCCTCTACCATATAATAAAGGTCGGGACCATCATTCCACCAGGTTATATTTACACCATCTATAGTAACGGTAGGTTTCTCTATTTTGACAGAAAAAGTTTCTACCGTATTACCATATGCATCTTCGACAGAGATCTTATAGATTCCGTCGATGGGGTTTGTATGGTATGAAGAGAGATTCAGAGAGACCTCACCAGATGGTTGGGGAACAAAGACTCTATCAACTTCCTTTCCAGAGGGATCTTTGGCGTGGAATGTTACATTTCCGCTGGAATCAAAACAGAGCTTTATACCTATCCTACCGTTATTATCCACTATACTGTAGCTTAGAATATTGCAGTATCCTTTCTCAAGATTGAAGGTACAGCCTGGTAGCACAAACAAGAAAATGAGCAAAACGAGAAGAAGAGTCGATACCCTCATCTGTTCTCTTTCAGCTTTTTCTCTATAACCTTTCCCAATCTCTTTATACCCTCCTCTATGAGCTCTTCGGATGAATACGAGAAGTTGAGCCTCATCGAGTTCGCTCCTCCACCGTTTACATAGAATGCCTTTCCATGGATGTATGCAACCTTCTCTTTGATGGCATCCAGGAACATCTCCTCGGTATCTATGTTACCTGGAATCGTTACCCAGGCAAACATGCCTCCTCTCGGCTTGTGGCATATCGTATCTGGAGGGAAGAACTTCTTTATGGATTCTATCATCTTATCTCTTTTTGGTCTGTACATCTCTATTATTCTCATTATGTGTAAGTCGAGGTAACCGCTTTCTATGAATTCATTCGCAATGAACTGTGAGAAGGTGTTTGTGCATAGATCTAAAGCTTGTTTACCTACGGAGAGTTTCCTGATCAGCTCTTCGGAAGCAACCATCCATGCCAGCCTGAATCCGGGAGCCAAAATCTTAGAAAAGGTGGAGAGGTAGATAACTCTACCCTCATCATCGAAACTCTTTATTGGTCTTACCGGTTCACCCTCGTATATCAGCTTTCCATAGGGGTCATCTTCTACAACGATAAGATCGTATTCATTCGCTATATCTATCAATTTTTTCCTCCTACTCTCTGACATAACTACGCCTGCAGGATTCTGAAAGGTTGGAACAACATAGATGAATTTTGGAGTGATGCCCTTGCTCTGTAGACTTTTTATCTTTTCTTCCAATAGATCGACTTTCATACCATCCTTGTCTAAAGGTATCCCCTCAAAGTTTATTTCGTATGCTCTAAAAGCGTTTATAGCTCCAAGATATGTTGGTAATTCAACTATTATGGTATCTCCAGGATCCAGGAATATTCTACCCAAGACATCCAATCCCTGTTGAGAACCAGTCGTTATCAAAATGTTATCCGATGTTACATCTATACCATCTTTGGCACATCTATTTGCAAGGGTCTCTCTCAACGCCCTTATACCTTCTGTTGGACCATACTGTAAGGCTAATTTACCATCCTTCTCTAAAACCCTCTTAGTTATATCTTGAAGTTCATCTATTGGAAATGCATTTGGATTGGGCAAACCTCCCGCGAAGGAGATTATATCTGGTTGCTGTGTCAATTTTAGGAGTTCTCTAATCTCTGATGGCCTCATCGTTTTCGTTCTTTTCGAAAATAGCCTCTCTAGGTTCATGATTACCCCCCAATACGAGGTATCTAACAGAAGCTTATATCGCTTTCGGATTTTCTGATCAATCTTCTTCTACTCTAGATAAGAGTGGTTCGATGTGTTCTCTCAATGCAGGCATGGCTTCGAGATTTTCTATGTTAAGATTGAACTTGTTCATGAAGAATGCTAGTTCGTCTTCTTCATTCTCTAGGATAACTTCATCCAAGAACAGCTTCTGCAAATTGTCTGTTTTTATAGTTATATCCTCGACCATACGCTTACTATAGGGGAGAACTGGTATATAAATCTTTCGTCTAATATGATACAAACATTCCACAAAAAGATTTAATTATTAGATAACCATTTTGCTAAAGACTGGCATGGGGGAG
>CAZGUO010000091.1:0-3393 GCA_964529185.1 uncultured Thermoplasmatales archaeon | reverse complement strand
AGGAGATCAAAAGAGGGAGTTCTCTCGGAAAGGTTCTGAACGTGAAGAAGTGGGAAAGGGTCATCGGTTGATACGTGAACCGTTAGCCCCCTTCTGGAGGCGCTATCCCAAGTGTTTCCTCAAATTTATCATTGAAAGCGAGATATATAATGCCAGCAAATGGCAAAATATAATACAAAAGTTCAAAGGGTACTAGATTAAGATGGATTGAAATTGAAATAACTATAATTCCCCCAAAGAGGGCGGGCAGAAATATAGTCCACCAAAACATATCTGTACTATAGTGGGATAATGGAAACATCTTCTTGCTTTCCTCTATCATAGCTGATAGCTTTCTCGGAGTTATTCTCTTGATTGCCGATCTGATCATATATGAGAAGGGGAAACCTACCAGCATCCATCCACAGATAAAGAATATCCAATGCACGCCCACTAAGAAGGGGACAATGGAAGGCAGATGTTCTTTCACATAACTCTCTCGGAACTCGAGAAAGTACACTATCACCAACAGTATAATGCTTGCAGAGAAAACCAGTTTACGAAATATCTTGAGTTTTTCATTGATGTACCCATTGATATCGTCAATCTCCTGAGTTTGCGGTTGCATGATTGAAGAGAAGCTCGCCATTTTCTTAAAACTTTTCGATCAAAAATCTTAGACAAAGGCCCGGGCCGAGATTTGAACTCGGGACAAGGGATCTCTGCAAGAGGTTCTGCGGGGTTGAAAGGGCGGAGCCCCTCTCCACAGTCCCTTATGTTACCGCTACACCACCCGGGCCATAGGGATAAGACAATATACAGATACGATATTTAAATGAATCGAATCTTGAGAAGTAAAAAACTTATAACAGGAAAACAATTTTAATTGGAGCAGGGGTAGCCAAGCCTGGTCAACGGCGCAGGCTTCAGGAGCCTGTCCCGAAGGGGTTCAGGAGTTCGAATCTCCTCCCCTGCACTTTTAAAATCCGTTTGTGATTACCTTTTGGATGTTCGACATAATTCTCGTGAGATACGGCGAAATAGGTCTCAAAAGTGAGAGAGTGAGAAGGAGATTTGAAGAGAAACTTGTTAGGAATATCGCTTTTGGCTTCGAGAAAGAAAATCTTCATGCAGAGATAAAAAGAGAAAGGGGAAGAATATTGCTCAGATCCCCAGATATGGAGAAAGCTAAGGAGATTTTGAAAAGAATTTTTGGGGTGGTTTCGATAAGTCCTGCTGTCGAAACCCATGCTGATATTGAAAGCATCAAGAGAAAATCATTAGAGCTCGTGGAAAAGAAGATCAAAGATATCAAAACCTTTGCTGTGAGTGTAACCAGAACTGGAAAGCATGATTTTACCAGTCAAGATGTGGCTGTTGAGGCTGGAAGAGAGATCAAAGAAAAGACGAACCTGGAAGTAAATCTGGAGAGTCCTGATCTCAGGATTTATATCGAAATAAGAGGAGAAAAGGCATATCTGTTTTTCGAGAAGATTAGAGGTCCCGCAGGCCTACCTACAGGTACCCAAGGAAAAATATTATCCCTAGTGAGAAACAAAAAGGATTTGCTAGCTCTGTGGTTCATGCTCAAAAGAGGTTGTTCAGCAAGGATAATTTCTTATGGGATGGATAAACAGATAGAGAGGTTTCTGGAAAGGTGGTATGTTGAGAATGAGGTTGAAATATTAGAGGATGATAACATTGAAAAGAATACTCACAGATGCCTCGCTATAGTTGTGGGTGAAACTATGCATGATATCAAATTTGATCTAGACTGGAGCTATGATCTACCGGTAATGAGACCTCTAATCTCATTCAGCGAAGAAGAGATAAGTAGTTTATTGGAGGAGATTGGAGTATGAGGATCCTTGTTTTTGGCGCCGGCGCAATAGGCTCGCTGTTTGGAGCAAAGTTGTCCAAGTATAATGATGTTACTTTGCTTGGAAGAGAAAATCATGTTTCTGTGATAAGGAGAAAAGAGTTGATCGTCAGAGGAAAAACACGTGGCATTTTCCATGTAGATGCCATATCTAAATTGGACGAATATGAAACAGAGCCAGATGTGATCATGCTGACTGTAAAGTCTTACGATACCGAGGATGCTTTAAAAGATATAATTGAACACTTTGGCAAAGATATCTGTGTTATGTCCATCCAGAATGGTCTGGACAATCTAGAGAAGATGGAGAGATATCTCGACAGGAGAAAAATAATCATTGGTCTCACCACAGAGGGTTGTACATTTTTAAAACCTGGAGAAGTGAAACATTCTGGCGAAGGTGTAACGGTAATAGGATCTCTAGATAATCTTGATTTAGCGAAGCAGATATGCAAGGAATTTAATAAGGCTGGTATCGAAGCAAAGCTGTCTAACGATATAAAGATGGACATGTGGAAAAAGGCTATCGTGAATGCGTGCATAAATCCTTTGACCGCTGTGTTTGGGGTAAAGAATGGTTTTCTAAAGGATGAGGTTCTCTTTGAGATGGTTAAGGATATCTGTAGAGAGTGTATAGAGGTATCTAAGAGTGTCGGGATTAAAATAGAGTACGATGAGATGCTGGAGGAAATTGAAAAGGTTATAGAGTCTACCTCAGAGAATATCTCTTCAATGCTGCAGAGCATAATAAGAAAGAAAAGGACAGAGATAGATTCTATAAATGGATATATATGCGATTTGGGAAGAAAAGCTGGTATTGAAACCAGAATAAATAGAATATTGACGAAACTCGTGAAGATCAGGGAGGGATTTACATGAAGGTGTTTGTCACAAGGAGAATACCTGAAGAAGGAATTAAATTGTTGGAAAGAGAGTGTGATGAGGTAGAGGTATATTCCTTCGATAGAATACCAAGCAAGAATGAGATCATTGAGGGTTTGAAGGGTAAGGATGGCTTGCTCTGTTTACTTACTGATAGAATAGACAGAGATGTTATCTCTTCCAATCCAAAGTTGAGAGTAATATCGAATTATGCTGCGGGTTATGATAACATAGATGTTGATGAAGCAACCAAAAGAGGAATCGTTGTTACAAACACTCCAGATGTATTGACAAATGCTACCGCAGAGCTTGCTTGGGCCTTGCTGTTTGCGGTTGCAAGAAGAGTTGTGGAAGGAGATAAGTTTACGAGGGAAGGGAAGTTCAGGGGATGGTCACCCACATTATTACTTGGAAAAGAATTGGCTGGAAAAACTTTGGGAGTTGTGGGCGCAGGGCGAATTGGTACAGCATTTGCATTGAAGGCGAAGTGTTTTGATATGAAGGTTCTTTACTTCAACAGGAGCAGAAATGAGGTTTTGGAAGATCGCCTTGGTGCCAAAAAGGTGGATCTGGAAGAGTTGCTCAGAGAATCTGATTTTGTCTCTATTCATCTGCCTCTTACAGAGGAAACCTACCATCTGATAGATTATGAG
>CAZGUO010000090.1:0-3527 GCA_964529185.1 uncultured Thermoplasmatales archaeon | reverse complement strand
TGCACCTTATGTGCGTCTTCCCGCCGCCGGATTTGGATGGAGTTCCCTTGCCCATAGTTCAACCCCCTTGAGATGCAACCCCTTAAGGTGGAGAGATATATATAATATTATCTCCTCTTACTATTACCTTATCTCTTTTTGCTACAACGTTCCCGTCAACTATCTCCTCAGCATTTCTTAGTACAAGATTCATGTGAGGAATATCATAGCCGTCGAGAATCCCTCTGTATCCTCTATTTCCTCTTAGCTCTACGATGACCCTGCTATTCAAGCTTCTGTGCAGAACCTCCAAAGGTTTTGCCATGGTAGAAAACCCTAAACAATAAGATACTTATAACTGTTTTCTTGATATGGCGGTATGCTCAAGAACAGACATGCTTTGAAAAAGAAAGAGATAAGAAGATTAAAGGCAGAGATAGAGAAGATTTATGATTGCAAGTTGCCAGATGATATAGATATGGAGGTGGCCAAACTTTTCGATTTTGATGTAATACTAGTCAATAGATCTTTGGATTTTCTCCTCTTCGATGAGAAACCACTTTTCACTCTTACAGCTATAGAAAGATATCAACCCAAGAAAAAGTTCGTTATCGTAGACAAGGGAGCTGTAAAATTCTTAGCAAATGGCGCGGATGTGATGGTACCAGGAATAGTAGATGCGGATAGAGATATCAAAGAAGGGGATCCAGTTTGGGTAAAGGAGGAAACCCATGGCAAAGCCATATCTGTTGGAATATCTATGATGAACGGGAATGATCTGATAGAGTTACAAAAGGGAAGAGGCATAAAAAGCATACATTGGATTGGTGACAAAATCTGGAAATTTATCTCCAAAAGTTTATAAGTGGAAATATGATTTTAGATAATGGAGACGTAGAGGTGACTGTCAATGGGCATACTTGGAAAGATTTTAGGAGAGAAGAGAGTAACTGAGGGAGATTACATTGATCTAGAAAAATATATAGAAAAATCTGCAGATAAATCTCAGCCAGATCTACAGAGTGCAAAGATGTGCGTCAGGGTAGGAGAGATACAGAGATATGAGGATCTGAAAACCTTTTTGGATTACGTTTATGGAGGTAATGTGCTTATACTGGATTTTTCACCTTTAGCAGAGGAGGAGGTTATCCTGAAGAGAATAACCAGTGAGATAAAGAAGGCAGTTCAAGATATGGATGGTGACGTCGCGGGAATCGGTGGGAATCTAATGGTAATAACGCCAAGTGGAGTGAAGATCGATAGAAAGAAACTGAGAGGAAGCTACGCCTAGGTAGTTTTTATAGTTCCCAGAACGGGCTCATATATCAATCCTTTATCCAGCAGAGATGATATCGCCTCTTCTACTATATCCTTATCTAGTCCAACCCTGCTACATCTTTCTACTATATCATCCCACAAGGCGCCCTTATCACCTTCTAACTCTTTTATCACCTCAAGAACGGTATTCTCTATCTCATCCATCTCTTTCTTTTCCTCTTTCTCCTCCACTTCTTTCGGTGTAGCTCTACTTTCTGGTATCAAGTAATTCAAAGCTTCCTCCAAAACGTCCAGATATTTGTTTAGATCCACGTTTTTATAATGCTCCACAGCTTTTACAACACCTTCAGCAAGGTCTCTGCTATAGCCCAACTTTATCAGATCATGGGCAGAAGGCTTTGACATATTCAAAGCCTCTCTCATCGCATTAATCCTTTCCCAAGTACTTCTGCACACCTCAAGTATCCATCTATCCCTAGCCGAAGCATCAACTTCATACACAGATTCTGGTCTAACTGAAAGATAGATTACGCCTTCTTCGGGCTCAAATATCCTCACCTTCCCTACAAATGCTACAAATGAAGGGATATCCACATTTAATAGCGTAGCGGTCACGTCAGGTTGGAACTGTCCAGAATATAGCGTATATACCCCAGTTGGGTCAGACACATGAGCCCTTACAAGCTCATTCTCTCCTACAAGCGATTCAACATCGGTCAATACTCCAACAACAAATAGTCTATTTACCTTCGCCCCAAGCGGAGTGACAACATAAGATGGTGATCTCTCTCCAGAGCCTCTTATTACTGCCGATGAGCTGTTGTATTCGTTTGCAAAGATTCTCCATGCAGGCTCCCTTCTCATCTCTCTCCCTCCAGTATTCTCAGAAGCTCCTCTGCCCCCTTCTTGATGTCCTCTTCCAACACCTCAACATCCCTTGCTATGAGAGTGGTCCCAAACTCATCTCCAAGCGCGTTTCCTCTTAATTTCAACCTTTTCACCAGCAGAGATTTTCTTATCTCATCCAAAAGGAAATCTTTTCCTTTTTCTTCAACAATCTTTTTGCATTCCTCAAGATCCTTTCCTATAAGTTTCTCGGTCAACTCTCTATTGAGGATTGCCCCTATGCCTCCAAATCCATCATCAACAACGATCTTTAATCTGAGATCCGCTACACCTTTAATCTTACCATGGATTCTACATTCTCCATTCCTCATCAATCTATTACACTCTGGACATCTTTCCACATATCCAGAACCATCCCTTATCTCTATTACGGTACCTTCTGTTGTTACATCTATGCCTCCTCTCATCTCAACGAGTTTATATAAAGGCAATGTTGGAGACGATACCTTCATCTCTTCAGATAGCTTCTCCACAGTAGACCTCTCATCAAAAACTATCTGCGGAATACCTTTCCAAAATCTGGCATAACAGCCAGATATCCTGACAACATCCCCCTCCTTCAAACCAAAGTCATGCCAGGCTGAGAACTGTGCCTTCCCTGTGTCATCACCAAGAATCCCAGAAAATACTTTCCTTTTTACCCCATCAACATCTACTTCCCTTCTCGAGATACTTAAGATCTTTGCCTTTATTTCAAGGGGTCCAAAGGAGTTGTAGATATACATTATCTTACACTTTTTTGGTTCTTGGAATATATCTGGTATGTCTTCGTCCAACTTTTTAACGCTTGTTCTTTCGCCTATATTTATCTGAACATTCCCTTGCCATTCTCTGGAGTATGCATTCCTTATCTCAATAACATCACCCTTGTCAGCTGGAAAGTTAGATTTCCATGAGGTAAAAGGTAGAACAGCGGTATCATCAGCTAAAAGACCGTAGTAAATTATTCTATTCTCTCCTTTTATGCTAATTTCTTTAACATTCTTTGTTATAACCTTGCAAACGAGACAAAGACCTCTCTCATTGGGCCCCACATCCTTCAACGCTTTTCTGCTAATTTTATCTTTCCCATATTTCTTTACCAAACTCCTTTTTGCTTGATCTGGAGGAACCCCATACTCTAAGAATCTTCTAAATTCCCTTTCTACTTCATCCCTACTCAGATCGGTATCGTCTCCCAACGCTGATAATATCTCATCTACATATGAAGAAATGTCATCTTCCATGATCCTCCCAACTCCTCAATATGAAAAGAGATATATGAATGTATGTGTTAAAGATATAGAAAGATTGAGAAAGAGAGAAAGAAAATTTATTTCTTCTTTCTCCTACTAGCAGAGTATGCCACACCAATAGCTATTACC
>CAZGUO010000089.1:0-3564 GCA_964529185.1 uncultured Thermoplasmatales archaeon | reverse complement strand
AAAGCTGGTTAATGCTTCTATATATTTTGAGGGGGTAGCCTCCTGTATAATATTTCTCTTTAATAGGGAGATAAACCATTGATATAATAGGCGCTCTTTCCCTTGTTTTGTAGCGAGAAGGAGACATACAATCGCATATGGAAAGGCTACAAAATTTTTCCATCCCGAGTGTTTTTCAGCAGTTTTCCTAGCATGCTCTATAACAGCATCAAACCACTCCCTAGCCTCACTTGGCTTTCTCTTATCTGAAAAGAATAAAATTATTGTGGAGTAAACATTCGCAACAAACTCCTTTTTATCATACCCAAACTCCTCTGCTCTCTCCTTAGCATGCTCTATAATAGCATCAAACCACTCCCTAGCCTCATCTGGTTTTTCCACTAACGAGATGAACCAAATTATCCCTGAGTAAACATTCGCAATAAACTCCTCCACATCACGTCCAAGCTTCTCCGCTGTCTTCCCAGCATGCTCTATAACAGCATCAAACCACTCCCTAGCCTCATCTGGTTTTTTATCACCTGAAATCTGGAAAATTGTACCAGAGTAAATATTTCTAAGAAAAAACCACTTGTCATACTCAAGCTTCTCCGCTGTCTCTCCCGCATGCTCTATAACAGCATCAAACCACTCCTTGGCTTCACTAGGCTTTTTCTCATCTGAAATCTGGGAGATTATCATAGAGTAAAAGTCCGCATAAAACATCTCTCTCCCTTTTATTATCTTTTCAACATATGGCTCGATATTGCGGAGAGAAGCGATAAACTGCTCAGACATATCATTAACGGAAAAGTTCGATATCATCCTTGCGTAGGTGTACATGAGGAGAGTTTCTAGGTTTAAATTGTATATTTTTGCTCCATCTTTCGATCCCTCTAGCAGTTTATCATGATCGATACACTTCTCTGCTACCGGTATCTTGCCCAACAGAAGATTCATCAATGATTTAACATAATGAGAAAGGTCAACCTCTTTGTTATCTTTTAAGTAAGATATAAAATCATTTGCCTTCTCGATAATGTCTTCCTTCTTTACATCTATCTCACCATGTCTACAGTTGTTAAACAAAACGGCGAGGTTATATGCGATGCCTGGAAGGTAATGCGCTAAACCCTTATTCAAAAATATTTCTGTGTAAGACTTTACATTCTCGTAACATTGACTCCAGAAGATAACATCATTGAAGATATCAGGTAAAATACGGTAGTATCCTTCATACTCATACGGTGCTAGGAGTTCCAAGAATTCCTTCCATGACCCCGGTTCAATTATATTCTCATCACTCCTAAACAGTTTAAACAGGTCATCCTTTTCCAGAATCCTTGCTGTTGCTATATATCTGTATGCTTTTCGCAAATTATCAGATACAAGACCCTTCTTAAAGAAAACCTCGTTCACATATTCTTTAAGAAACTGATGGGCTGTAAGTCCTTTCAAAGAACCTTTCCCCTTTTGAGCAATCCAGCTTGCAGCCAATATGGAGATAAGAGGGTTGAAATGTTCGTCATCTATTTTGCCTAATCTCAAAATCTCCTCCAGATTCTCATCTATAATTTCCTTTCTATCAGACCATATGCTCCTAATGATTTCTGATACGCTATCTTTGTCCAGTCCCTTTACGGATAAAACCTTTTTACTTTCTAATATCCTGTTTCTCCCGACAGTTTCTTTAGAACGCAATGGTTCCAGCATCTCTCTGAGAACCTCGTACGACTCATCCCTGCATACAACTATAAGAGTTGATAATAACCCCGTTACAAGCAGGTTGAGAAGCACATTGAGACCGACTCTAGTCAGATAAAAGGTCTCGCCTTTTTCAGATTCTACCGGCTTCACTTCCACTATGAAAACACTTCTTCCCTGATTACTCTCTAACCTTCTCTTGAGATTTTCTTCCAAGGATTCTAGACTACGTGAAAGAACTGGTATACCTACCAAGTATCCTTTTTTCTGCAGCTCCTTTCCAAAATGGTATGCTAGGGTACTTTTTCCAACACCTGCCCCGCCTTTAATCTCGATAAGTTTGACACTATCATCCACCCAGTTCATCAATTCCTTTAATTCCTTATCTCTCCCAACAAAATGCAACTCTGTTCCGTCTGGAACAATATTATCATACACCAGATAACGTACAGGATTGTATCCAGAGATATCCAGAACAGCTCTCTCGACATTTTTATCTATAAAGTTCTTTATCTCTACTATGTACCTTTTCTGCTTCCTTATTTCCTCGATCTTTTTGCGGAAACTTCTTAGTTGCCCATCTATATCTTCGAAATGTTTTTCATATTTTTCTATAAAGTCCTTGAGTTCTTCCCTGTGTTGTTCAATTCTTTCTATCAGTTCATCCAGTTCTTTCCTTCCTTTTGTGAGTAGCTTTTTGAATTTATGAGAGAAAGAGGAGGTAATTTTCTTTTCCATTCTATAAGCTCCAGCTGGTGAGTTGTGAACCTGTTGAAGCTTTTATAAAGATTCACCAATCTCTCTTCAGCCTCTCTTCCTGTCTTCTTTCTCCAGATATCGCGTAACAATGTGAACAATGCTAGGGGAGCAATACCTATACCTATGTGACGAGCAACGATTTCGAGAAAGTCAGATTTTCTTTCCATCTCTTTCAGTATGGTAGTCGCTATAGTCAAATCCTGTAAACTATCCTTGACCAGATCATCTAAGGTCTCACTGGGTATGCAAAAAATCTCTCCGGAAGAACTAGGGGATAAAAAGTCTTGAAGTATGAAATTCGACGGTCTGATATAAGTATCATACTTGTATTTCTTTCCCCCCACATGGGCTTTTGGAAATTCAAATTTATAATGGGATAACTTTACAACTTTTTTCTTCAATTTTTCATCTTTTAGTTGATCTTCCAGCTCCCCCTCTATCTTTTCCCTTTCCGTTTTACATAAACACAGCATTCCCTCTTTTTTAATTCGAGCAATACACTCGTTATCCCCGTAGTGTTCACACAACCATACCCATCTGTATGGTGTGGTGGAAATTACAATGTTTTTATCAGAGTCGTGAATCACTTCATCTATCCTTCTCAAAAATTTTTTGTCAAAACCTAACTGTTTTCTGGTTGCTTTAAAAAAAATCGTCCACAATAATGGTTTTATACTCAAAAAAATCAATATCATAAAATACCTCGTCTACTCTTACACAGTTAATCAACTTTTTCTGCCTGGTAAGGAAATCATCCTCTGCTATAAACAAACAGGAATCACCTTGCTTTCTCAGAAAGTTATAGAGAGAATAGGACTTTCCTATCGAGGGTGGACCCAGCAGCAAAACAGGCCTTTTGCACAATAAATTTTTACTGTTTTCTAAAAAATTTTGTGGGTCAGGGTCGATATCCATGTAATCCAAAAAATCACCCCATTTAAAGAAAATCTTGGAAACATTATAAAAAAATTTTGGGTACTTAACTTTGTTTTCAATGAATGTTACTCATTTGTCACATCTGCCAGCAAATCTGTTGAATACGTTAGTCGAAGAGTTTCGGTTCAGGATAAAACTTTAATCCAACCAATGCATCATCCATCCGATGGAAAAGAGAGTAACTGT
>CAZGUO010000088.1:0-3577 GCA_964529185.1 uncultured Thermoplasmatales archaeon | reverse complement strand
GCTGTTAACCGAGAGGTCGCCGGTTCGAATCCGGCAGGCGGCGCTCTCGGTTTTTTCTACACATCAATCCCAAAATCTATTTCACAACACGCAGGAAGTTTTGTGGTAGATCTAAAACGATTTTGAATATTTCTGAAAATCGAGTTTTTCTTTTCTTCTTGCATAAACTTACGATTTCTCTGTCATTAGTTATAAACCAGCTACATCTGTCTAATATAGCGGTTGTTAGTAAGATAGCATCATGTGTTCTCAATCCGTATTCGAGGATTAATTTTGGATAGACTTCTCGATCTACCTTGTCGTACGTAATATCTGCATTCTTTTCCAACTCACCAATATATCTTGTAATTGTTTCCCTTATCAGGTATTTATCCTCCTCTGTTAATTTCTGCTTTTCTCTCATCTTTGACCAAAGAGTTAAGGGAATTCCATTACGATACAATCTAAGAGAAATAATCTCGTTGTAAATTACATGGTAGACTTCAGCTATCGCCAAGTTTGAAGTCTCAACCTTGTATCTGTCGGAGGAGAGTAATGCTTCGATCAAGGTGTATGAAAAGCTTATACTTTCAAATCTTCTCCTGAGCACTCTCTCGTTCTTGAATTCATTTATCTTCTCGCTTAAGTCTTTTATAAGTACCCAATTTGCAATTACGTTGGAATCTAGGAAAACTTTCCTCATAATTCTACTTGCCCAAAATAAGATCGATTAAGGATTTTCTTGTCAACTTTTTTGGTGGTTTCCACAATCCTTTAATTTGTCCCTTTCTACCAAACTTTGTGGTCCTCTGTCTAATAGTGTAATATCTTCCAGTAACAGGATTGTATATTCTCTTCTTTCTATTCATAGTCATTAAGCTATAATCTACAATACTTTTTAAATGTTGGTATCCATCAGAATAAGTACAAATCTAAATTTTTCACTTTTTTCACTTCAGCCTAACGGTTTCCATGTTTTGTGGGGCTACTGTTGGGATGCCGAATCTTCTGTGAATAGTTGATGCTAGATCTAGGCATTTTGATTCTTCTCCATGACAGAATATCACTCTTTCTGGTTTTGGTGACATATTGTTAAGATATGTTATGAGTTGACCTCTATCACTATGCCCAGAGAATCCATCACATGTCTCAACATCCATTTTTATCTTTATTGTAGTAGATGTACCTCTAACACTAAGAGGTACCTCCTTCCATCCTTTTTGGATTCTTCTTCCCAACGTACCCTCAGCCTGATAACCTACAAATGTTAAGGTGTTTCTCTCATCTTCAGCCCATGCTTTCAGATATTCCATTATAGGGCCACCATTGAGCATACCGCTTGTTGCTAGAACTATGCATGGATCCGGATCTCCAAGCAATTCTTGTCTCATGTCATAACTATCAACTCTAACAAATGTATCGGATAGAAGAGGATTTTCTCCCTTATGCAGGATCAAGTTTCTCAGATGATTGTTTAGATATTCTGGATAGGCTGTATGTATGGCTGTAGCTTCCCATATCATACCATCCAGATAAACCGGAACATTGGGTATTTCCTCATTTCTGATCATGTTTTCTAAAGCTATCATCACTTCTTGAGACCTACCAACGGCAAAGACTGGTATGAGAACTTTTCCTTTTCTCTTTAATGTTCTCTGAACTATATCTCTGAGTCTATCCACAGCTTCTCTTCTAGATGGTTGCAAATCTGCTTTTCCTCCATAGGTAGCTTCCATCACAACAGCCTCTACTCTGGGAAATCTGTTTACAGCAGGATCGAACAGCCATGTCCTCTCATATTTTATATCTCCAGTGAAAACTATATTATACAGACCTTCTCCAATATGGAAGTGAGCTACCGCAGAGCCAAGAATATGACCTGCATTATGTAATGTAAGCTTCACGCCTGGAGCTATATCTGTTGTATCTCCATAATTCAGAGTGATGCAATGTTTTAGCAATTCTCTTATATGCTCAGAGGAATAGGGGGTTTTCTTTGCATCGGCAACAGCTACCTTGAGGTAGTCCATCTGTAATAGGGTCATGAGATCTCTGGTTGGAGGAGTACAGTAAACTGGACCATCGTATCCATACTTATAGAGAACCGGAACCAGACCAGAATGATCTAAATGAGCGTGCGTAACTACTACCGCATCTATGGTTTCTAAAGGCAAAACTTCAGGCAGGTGTAGGTATGGAGAGCCATTAGCATCTGAGGAGACATCGAGACCCACATCTATGAGTATCTTTGCATCTTTAGTGTGAAGCATTGCACAGGATCTCCCAACCTCTCTAAAGCCACCAAGAGCAACAACTCTAACAAACTTCTCATTCTCAGATTCTCCTCTATGTAATCTTCTCCCTATCTGTCTGAGAATGGATTTTCTTTCTTCTGATACCGTTCTGAGATAGGCTCTTATCTCCTGGACTGTTTTTGACTGGATGGGTGGAGTTCTAACCACTCTAGGTGTCCAGTTAACCTCCTTCTTTATCTGGTTGAGTAAAGCCCCTTTCTTTCCAATAACAACGCCCGGCTTGACTGCTTCAATGATTACCTCACCAACATCTGGTTGGAAGTAAAGGTTGGTTATTCCCGCCTCTTCAGGTATTATCTCCTTTATTCTCTTCTCCGCGATTTTTGAATCTGTCAAAACTGACGGATCTGGCCTTACAGTTATTCTCTTCTGCAACATCTTTGCAAGCTGCCTTACCAGATGTTCCTTTTCAGCGAACTTTTGGGGATGTTTTGTGTAAATAACCAGAAGAGGTCCCTCGAACTCAACGTCTGTTATCTGGATATCACTAGGTACTATCTCCTTTACCTTTACCTTAATCTCTCTAAGAACATCCTCTACGGTCATCTTTCATCCGCTCAAATCCAGCTCTATGCCTTCTTTTCCAGCCTCTCTCTCCTTTTCTTAACCTCATCTTCAGGTATAAACCTGAATCCTTCCTTTGTGATGACAGCGACATCTATACCATCTCCAGAAGCAGAATCTCTTCTCATCGCAGCGGATATGGCTCTTATAGCAAGATCGATACCTTCATCTATACTCATACCGTCTCTGTAGTGATCCTCTAAAACACCATAGACGTAGGGCGAACCTGACCCTGTAGAGACATACTTATCCGGTATTGCTCCGCCTGCCGCATCCAAGGAATATACATGGGGACCTTCGAGATCATAACCCGCTATTATGAGCTGTACATAGTATGGGAAGAACTTGCTCTGATTCAGAATGTTTGCCATGAGTGTAGCGGCTGCCTCTACCGGCATCGGTATCTCTCTTGTCAATCTATAAAGCTTTGCCTCCGCACTCAGATATCTAGCCAATACTTGTACATCTCCAACTAATCCAGCAGTCGTTAGAGCAAGATGTTCATCTATTTGGAATAGCTTCTTCGTAACTTTATGGGCTATCATGGTTCCCATCGTAGCCCTTCTCTCTGTAGCTACCACGACTCCATCCTTACAGATCAAACCCAATGTCGTTGTTCCGGTTTCCTTAACCCTTTCCTCTTGCATAGTAACTCCTCAAAATCCGATTTTGTGGAAGCAAAACGCATATTATATTTCCCTTATTTATACTTATCGTTA
>CAZGUO010000087.1:0-3586 GCA_964529185.1 uncultured Thermoplasmatales archaeon | reverse complement strand
GCTATTTTCTGATATTTCCATAACCTTGCCAAACACTGTACAGCTTTGGTCTGGCTTGATTTGGGATATCGGAACGATAGACCCTCTGTTTCTACCCATCTCATCAACTATGAGATATTCAAGGATCTCTTTCTCAAGGAGTCCATTGAACTCGATATCAAGTTCTCTTACAAGTTTATCAAAATCCTCTCTTGATATGAGATCTTTAACTTTGCTGTAGTAATCTGAGTGCATCCCTTTAGGATAATAGTTATGGAATTAAAAAGGTTTTAGTGAGGGTAAAATCTCCTCATCACTAGACCCGAAAGCATCTTTGGCAAAAAGTAGGTCGATTTTTGCGGCATGTGCTCGCCGGCGCTTGCCACCTCTTTTAATTCTTCTATTTTTGTCGGGTTCATCAGGATTGAAAGGTTGAATTTTCCTTTTTCAACAACCTCTATAGCTTCTTTGGGATCTCTGGTGTATTTGACACAACTCTCGAGCTCATTTTCTCCTATACCCATGATCCTCTCTATCACTATCTTATGCAGGATCGAAACATCAAGTGTTCTCCATGTTTTTGATCTATCTGGAGCTAAGGAATCCATTACACTCTCATCCTTCAGAGTTAGAATGTAACATCCTTTGCCGTGATAGATGGCAAATCTGTGTTCATTATCTGTCTTTATTGCCTCTGTTATCTGCTTCGCTACCTCCTCTGGAGAAAGATCTTGATTTATTTTGATTTCCTCGACATCAAAGTACTCTTTACATCTTTCTATTAAATCCTTTATATCGATATCCTTCTTTATCAGTCTGTGAGTTGGGAGTATTGTTAAGCCCTCATCAAACATATTTGCCAATATAACCATAATATAGTTTTCTGGATCGTTCTCTCCTGCACCGATCTCCTTTGCATAATCAATAGATGTCTGATACCTGTGATGACCATCCGCTATGTAAAGGATCTCTTTTTTCAGTTTTTCTTGGATAAAAGCTATGAGGTTCTCGTCCTCTATCTTCCACAACCTATGTCTGAATCCATCATAACCGATAACGTCTATTTCGGGCTCACACAGATTTTTGTCTATTTCTCTCTGGATCTCGTTCTTTTCATCCATGTATAGAAGCTCTATGGGCTCCAGATTTGCCTTCGTTGCTCTCATGAGATTTAACCTATCTTCCTTTGGCTTTGACAGCGTCCTCTCATGGGCTTTAACTTCTTTGTATTCATGATCCAGCTTCAGTAGAATGAAGAAACCGTTGAATGTCTTCTTTCCGTTACATTCGTAGTCTATCTTGTATGGATATATCGCAGGCTTATCAGACTCTACCAATATTCCCTTCTTCAGCCATTCTTCAAAATATTTTCTAGCTCTCGTATATCTATTGTTGTTTTCGTCATCGTCTGGATAAACCTTTCCCAGAATCAATCTAACAACATTATACTCATGTCTTTTGTAAAGCTCCTCTTGCATCTCCGGAGATATTATATCGTAGGGCGGTGACATGACTTTATCAAGCTCTCCTATCTTTTCCTTGTTATATATTATACCTTTAAAGGGCTTCACAACAACCATGATGATCCCCTGTCCTGTATATGGATGAGTATTAAATTTGTTTTGTTATGAAATGTTGTATCGTGATCAGCTGAAAGGAGAGCATCCCTTCTAAATCGTTTCTCTGGATCTATTGGGTGTGGATCTGATCATTTCTCTTTCGATCTTCTTTTTATATGAAAAATCTCCTACCGCATCTGGTCCCCTCTCATCTCCTGCAAGATAGCTTGTGCGACAGATTGAGATGATAGGGGATTCTTTTGATAGGTTCTGTACGAAATTCTCCATACTTTTATAAAATTTACGATTAATTTATTAATCGGGAAAGAATTGGATATACGGAGGTGGAGATGAGAAAAAAATTTGGTGTAGTGGTAGCTCTTCTACTGATCTTTTCCATCCCAGCCATGGCCAGATACGATAACGAGATAATGCATGGGAACAATGTCGCTGAGAGATCAAGTGAATCAACAGATATCTATGACTTTGGTATCATCGCACACTTGGAAATAGATGGAAAAAATGAGGGTAACGAATGTTCTGTTAAGATGCTGAGAGAATTTCTCTACATAAACAACTATAAAGCGGAAACACCCATAAGAATCAAAGCCACTTATAAGATAGTCAATGATCTGATGGGTTGTTGGGATGAGGCACCCTATGATATCCCGCCCGTCAGGCATAATACCACTATAGAGAAATGGAAATTCATAATGAAGGCGGAGATCAACGGTTATGAGTATGCGGTGGAGAGCACCAAACATATCGAAAAAGACTGCCCATGGGACGAACCTCCCGAACAGTTGATGGTTCTCGCTAACTCATCTGTTGTGGAAGGGGAGGTTTTCAGCGTAAAAATACTATATCATGGATATCCAACATATCAGTACTGGGGTGATCCCGAAAAGGTCACTTTTAATAATGTAACAAAAACCGCAAATGCCACCACCGGTGTAGTAGAGTTCACGGCGCCGATGGTTGATAGGGACACGATATTTACTATAAGGGCGGTCAAAAACTGGAATAATTCTGATGCCCACCATCCTGGTGAGGAGGACGTTTACACTTATGGAGAGACCAAGATCATCGTTCTGAATAACCCAACCGATCATGATTTGGTAGTGATTGCTCCATCAACCGTTATGGAGCGAAAAGATTTTCGCGTTAAGGTGTTGGCGGGTAATGAAGCTGTGGAGAATGCTCGGGTTGAGTTTAATGGTCATGTGTATGAGACTGGAAGTGATGGAACCGTTATCATTAATGCACCCGAAGTAGAGCAAAATGAGGAATTCTTCATCATCGCAACCGCATCGGGATTCAAAGAAGGAAAAACTATAGTTACGGTTCTCTCTGATTATGACGATGAGGCAGACACAACCGATGAAAACGGAAAAACGGGAAATCTTACCCTCGAATTTTCGATCCCAAGATGGCAATTCTATCGCCATCTCCCAAGCCCTGGATCTCAGCAACCTCTGATTGTAGACCTGACGCTAAGTTGTATATACTATGTGTGGGAGTACAAGGGATACCCCCATTGGGGCGAAGTGGGTTACGATGTAGGGTCTGGAAGATTAGAAATCTTATGTGAAAATAAACCACCGGAAATCATATCATTCACGGGAAAAACAAAAGGGAGAGCCGGTGTAGCTTATGAGTATACCGTTCATGCGGTGGATCCCGATAACGATCCCATCCATCTGTTCGATTTCTTTTGGGGTGATGGACGTTTTGATACCGACAATAACAACAGCCGAGGCTTTCCTCCAGATGCTATCGTAAAGAAGAAGCACAGATGGAAGGCAAAAGGGGTCTACACGATAGAGGTATATGTCGAGGATGCCCTAGGTGATAGGTCTTATGCATCTCTTGAAGTCGAGATAAAAAGAAGAGGTTTAACTGGCAAACAGGATATACCCTTCTACGTGTTGAAAATTCTAGATAAGCTTGGTATATCAAAGGTTAGATGGATGTATATCTTCATAGAGATCATAAAGCGTTGTATGATGATCAAAGATGGCTTCCCATCTTAAAAAGGAACCCAGACC
>CAZGUO010000086.1:0-3664 GCA_964529185.1 uncultured Thermoplasmatales archaeon | reverse complement strand
TAGAGCGACAGGCTCTTAACCTGTTGGTCAGGGGTTCGAATCCCCTCGAGCCCGTAGACAACTTTTTATCCTTCTTTTAGGTTTTCCTAAAATATGAGAAGGAGAATAGAGGATTATCTTGAAGCCATATACGACTTATCGAAAGAAAATGGAGTAGCAAGAACAACCGATATAGCAAAAACTCTTGGAGTAAAACCGGCTAGTGTAACCGAGATGTTACAAAAATTGAGTAAAAAGGGTTTTATCATTTATACAAAGTACGAAGGAGTAACTTTAACTGACAAAGGAAAAGAAATTGGAATCGAAATAAAAAGGAGACATGATATCATTGTAAAACTTCTAGAATTCCTTCAGGTTCCTAAAGATGTTGCTATGAGAGATGCATGCGTGATGGAGCATAACCTAAGCGAGGAAACCATAGAGCAACTTGAAAAGTTTGTGAAGTTTTTGGAGAATTGTCCAAAAGGTAAGCCCGAGTGGCTCAAACATTTTAAAGTATATTCAGAAACTGGAAAATTTCCAGAAGTATGCGAAAATTTAGGCACACCTTAATTATTACCTAAAATATTCAGTAAAGGATGCTTCTATCTCAGCTAAGGCCGGGAGATCTAGCAAAGATAATATCTATAGAAGGTGGCTATGGATTAAGAGAAAAACTTACTGCCATGGGTTTAAGGGAGGGTAGTATAATAAGGGTAATATCAACTCATGGACCCGTAGTTATTGAACTGAAAAGAGGAATGATATCCATAGGTAGAGGGATGGCTCACAAGATAAGAGTTGAGAGATTATGAAGAGAATCCTCCTGATGGGCAATCCAAATGTTGGAAAAAGTGCTCTCTTCAACAGATTGACTGGAGCTAGGGTTATAGAATCAAATTATCCAGGGACAACGGTTGACTATACAAGGGGTTATCTGACCTTACAGGGAGAGGAGTTTGAAATTATAGATGTTCCAGGAACCTTTTCACTAAATCCGAAGGATAAAGCCGAAGAGGTTGCGGTGAGAATACTGGAGGAGAATGAAGGATCACTAGTGATATGTGTATTAGATTCTACAAAGATAGAGAGGGGTCTCTACCTTGCGCTGGAGGTGATAGAGAAAGGATATCCTGTAATAATAGCGTTGAATATGTGGGATGTTGCCAAAGATAAAAACATAAGTATAGATGTTGAGGAATTGGAGAAAATATTGGGAGTGCCGGTTGTTCCCACTGTAGCTATAAGTGGTGAGGGGATAAAAAAACTGGTTTCGCGGATCAAGGATGCAAAGAAAGTAAAAATAAAAGACATAGCAAGGAGGGCGTACAGTGAAAAAGTTAACTCTTGAACAAAAGTGGGACATTATAGATAAGATTGTGAGAAAAACGGTTAGCTATGGCATCTACCAACATACAATAAAAGATGCTATAGGAGAATTGGCTGTTAAACCGCTCACAGGCATACCAATTGCAATAGCGGTTTTGTACGGCTTCTGGAGCCTTTTTACATCAATTTCTTCATTTATAACGGATGGATTCATGGTAAAGATATTCGATGGTTATTGGCTGCCATGGCTACAGAAAAATTTTCCGGGAAAACCGGGTGACTGGCTTTACTCTCTCATGGTAGATGTTGGTCACAAAGAGAATGGCATCCTGGTTAATTCTGATAATTGCCTCGAAGCTTTTGGTGTTCTTACCAGCGGATTGTTTGTTTCCATAGGGATAGTGCTTCCTGCCATATTTGTTTTCTACCTAATAATAACAATTCTGGAAGACAGCGGATACTTGCCTAGATTAGCTGTACTTCTTGATAACATTATGCACAAAATAGGTTTACATGGTTATGCTATAATTCCAACAATCCTGGGATTTGGATGCAATGTTCCAGCGGTTCATGCAACAAGGATACTGGAGACAAAAAAGCAGAGAATATTGATGATGACTTTAGTATCAATATTCATTCCATGTGGTTCTCAGCTTAGTGTAATGCAGAATGTTATTCCCGAATACACTGGAGTGATCGTTCTGTATCTGTTGTTTGGCTACTTTACTTTTGGATACATACTTAACAAGATCATACCAGGAAAATCTCCAGAGATGCTGATAGATATTCCAGAACTTATGGTCCCATCGTTAAGAAATGTTTCCAAGAAACTTTGGATTAGAATGTCCAGCTTCTTGATATCTGGTATCCCTCTTGTGATGCTAGGTAGTTTGCTTGTAGGTGTACTCTATCTATCAGGAGTCATTGACTTCTTGGGCAAACTTCTGGAACCTATCTTTACTATATGGTTTGGCGTTCCAAAGGAAACATCTGCTCCTCTAATTGCAGCTTTCTTGAGAAAAGATTTAGCTGTTGCTCAACTGAAGGGTTTGGCTGATGCTGGAATCATAAAAAACATCTACCAAATGGTAAGCTCGGTCGTTCTTGTATCTCTTTATTTCCCGTGTCTGGCAACATTCATCATGATATTGAAGGAAAGCGGAAGAGATTTCATAAAGATAATATTGGCTCTGTTTGTTGCAGTTTTTATTTATGGAGGTCTTCTGCATTTGATATGGATTCTAATGGGGGTTGGTTAATGAGATACAAGGCGTACTTCTTCTGCCTAGGTATAATATCCATGTTTCTTGGATTGCTTTCTATACTGGCAGTTGTTCTTGGAAAGGATTCCAACATAACTATCGTTGAGTTCACATCAGATGCTTTCAGGGGAGGATGGGGGGGCATTATATTGTTATCAGCTGGGTTGTTCTATGTTCATGGAATAAAAAGACTCGATGATATACACTACAGAGCAGAGGTATTTGTTGGTAGCGGAATGATATGGATAGTGGGAGGATGTGAAATTCTAAGAATGATTTTGATGTCGATACCTGGAGAGGAAGGTTGGTTGAATACGCCTGAAGGTTTTGTCTCATCCTATCTTCCGCCTTATCATCCAAGTATCCTGTTGTTACCATTTTCTCTGGTTGTGTGGATGATGGAGAGATATTATGAGAAACGTGGTTGTAGAGATTCTCAGGGGCATAAGTGAGGGGAAAGACAAATCTACTTTGGTAAAACAGTTAGGGATAAATGAGGAAATGTTCTCAGCCATAGTTGACAGTTTAATAAGGGAGGGATATCTAAAGGAGATTAGATGTGATAAAAACTGCAGTGAGTGTATATTCAAATGTTACAGAGTGGTGGATACAAGAATATATGTTCTTACTGGGAAAGCATTCGATCTCATCAACCTATCACTAGTAGAACGATATCGTTCACGATGAGGAACTCAACGAGATCACCACTCTCTTTGAGTTTCCTGAGAAGATTTTCGTCGAGAACATGGTAAAATCTATTGATCTCTCTGCTTCCTGTTTCAGACCAGCTACTTATCTCTATAGTTTTATCATCATAATCCTTGACCGCGCCATAGAGCGTAAATGAATTTACTCTCATCTTGAAGTCGCATTTGCTACATTCGAGATACGTGTCATAAACAGGTCCATGAGAACCGTATCTTGGGGGTAGGTGGACTATGGTTATATGGGCTCCGCATTCAGGACAAACCATGAAATCTTCTTTACTTCTGCTTAAAATATCTCTTAATAGGTCTATTTTCTTGCTCTCTAACATTTCTCTATTTTTCCTCCCGCTTAATATATATGCCAACTTCTAGTTTAAAAAGGTTTTG
>CAZGUO010000085.1:0-3718 GCA_964529185.1 uncultured Thermoplasmatales archaeon | reverse complement strand
TTTCCAACACCAAATATAGCGATCTTTATCTTTCCCACCTTATCACCTCCCTTTGAATTTCTTTCAAAGCAGAGGGAAACTCAAAGAGAGGTTTGTAGAAATATATATTAAGAAGCGTAGAAGTGAATAGAATTCTCATATATAAAACTTTCGGAAAGTGCCCTGCTCATGTATGGATATTCCTTCACCTAAAACTTAATAAATGGATATTTATATTGCAGGATCTCTCAGAAGGGATAAATATGGCAAGGATTCATGCAAGAAGAAGGGGAAGATCTGGATCAAAAAGAGTTCCTAGAGACAAGCATCCAGATTGGAGTGCACTGAATGCTAGAGAGGTTGAGGCGAAGGTTATAGAACTTGCAAAAGAAGGATACTCTGCAAGCCAGATCGGGATGATACTGAGAGACCAGTATGCTGTTCCCAGCGTGAAGGCAGCTACCGGTATGAGCGTGCTTCAAATCCTAGAAAAAAATAATGTTGCTCCAGAGATACCTGAAGATCTGATGAGTTTGATAAAGACTGCACTATCTATAAAGAAGCATTTGGATGAACACAAGCATGATTATAAGAACAAAAGAAATTTACAGTTGACTGAATCCAAGATTAGAAGGTTAGTAAAGTATTATAAAAGGATAGGTAGGTTGCCTCAAGACTGGCGCTATGATCTTGAATCTGCTAAGCTTTTGGTAAAGTAGAATGAATATAGAAGATTTCCTATCAAGGTCTGTAGAGAAGTTAAGGTCTTACCCAAAATCTACTAGGATAAGAATAATATCTCATTACGATACAGATGGAATATGCTCTGCAGCTATTCTTGTAAAATCCATTGAAAGGGAAGGATTTGATTTTCATGTGAGTTTGTTGAACCATCCCTTCGCAGAAGAGTTGAAAAAACTGAAGGAGGAAGAAAACGATCTGATTATCTTTTCGGATTTGGGGAGTGGACAGATAGATCTGATAAAGGATCTGGGTGTCGATTCGATAATCTTGGATCATCACCAACCAGAGTGCAAGGATGTAGTTATTGGTTCAATTATCCAAATAAACTCTAACCTTTTTGGCATAGATGGAAACTTCGAGATATCTGGCGCGGGAATGTGCTATCTTTTTGCTAGAGCGCTAAGCAAAGAGAATGTCGATCTCTCCATCTTTTCTCTGTTGGGTGCGACAGGAGATAAACAGAATCTTGGAGGATTTAAAGGTGTAAACAAGGAGATTTTTGAAGAAGCTAGGAAAAGTGATCTGATAAAGATGAGTAGAGCTTCTTTGAAGATGGGAAACGGAGATTTGATCGATGAAATAACAAATTCGGTTGATCCGTTTTATCCTCAGTTATCTGGTAGAAGGGAAAAGGTTGAAGAGTTTCTTGGTAAGCTTTCGATTTCCAAAGATAGCAAGTATTGGGATCTCAACGGTGAAGAAAAGAAGAGATTGCATTCCTTTCTGATGGTAGGTCTTCTAAAGAATGGAATAGAACCCGAGGTCGCTGACGAGATAATAAGAGAGAGAATAATATCGGATAAACTTCCATTGAACTTTGATATCATCTCAGAGATGATAGATAGTTGTAGCAAAAGCGGAGATCCTGGTCTGGCTCTCTCATTCTGTCTCAATCCTGAAAAATATTTCGAAATAGTCAGAAGTAAAAGTGAGGAATATAAAAAGAAGATTTTGGAGGGGCTTGTGAGATTAGAGGATGGGGATCTGAAAGAGAGGAAAAACATGGTTTATTTCCTCGCAGAAAAAGCATCTGAAGGTAGCTATATGAGCGGAATAGTTTCAAATTACTTTGATTGTAAAGCTAAGCCTGTATTCTCATTTGCAGAAAAAAATGGAGAGATACATGTATCATGCAGGGCAAGAAGAAGGGTTGTAGAGCAAGGTCTGGACTTAGGGCAACTAATGAGGAAGATTGCAAAAAGATTTGGAGGAGCAGGCGGAGGGCACAAGATAGCGGCAGGAGGAACTTTTGAGGGAGCTTCTTTAGAAGAGCTGATAGAATATATAGATAGTGCCCTGGGGGAAAATGAAAGTCAGGTGTAGATTGGAATTGTTTTACGATGATGCGAAATCTGCTGAGATAATCTACAGATCGGTAAAGGTAGACGATGAGAGATTCGTTAAATCTTCTCTTGATGGAAAAAGAGTGATTGCCGAGATTGAAACCGATTCTACAGGTTCTTTGCTACATACGTTAGACGATTATCTGGCATGTATTTCCATAGCCGAGAAGATTTTGGATAAGGATTAATATACCTCTTTTCTTTACGAGGATTATGAAATTTCATTTGGTAGCAAGATTGTATCTCAGTAAATCAGTAGAGAAGAACGTGATATCAAAAGAGATCGAGAATTTCAATAGATATCTGGAAGAAAGAGATAGTGGTGCAGAGATCGATAACTGGAGTCTTAAAGAGAATTCTCTCGAGTTAAGTATAACATCTGGAACAAAGAGGAGGGCGCATGACGTCTTGCTCAACTTCAGGAATGTTTTGTCAAAGAATCTGGGGAGAAATTTTAGAGTGGGGGTAAGACGAATAGAGGTTGATCTCTATGAGGTGATTTTCTCCCTGGAGAAGAAACCTTTGCATGATATCTCTATACCATTTGCAGACTTGGAGATAAAGGGAAACGAGGTAAAGATGATTTTAAAGGATACCTCTGAGGAGTTTCTAAGGAAGAATTATGTTGACAGAATGATTAGGCTGGTAAAGGAGAAGGTGGAGAATCAGTATTACGAAGGAAAAAAAGAGTTTTGGAAACTTATATGGAGGTCGGAAGAAAAAGAGCCAATATGGAATAAAGATCCCACCGAGGAGATGATAAAAAGGGGTTGGCTCGTTCCGGGACCAACGAAAGGAAAATGGTTTTACCGCCCTCAGGCTGCCGCAATTATCAGGGCGATGGAAAAGATAGCAATAGAGGAGGTGCTCAAGCCTCTCGGCTTTCAGGAAGTTATAGAGTCTCACATAGTTCCTTTCGATATCTGGCTCAAAACAGGTCATCTCGAAGGTATGCCTGGAGAAATATATTACGTATGCGAACCCAGAACGAGAGATGTAGCAGAATGGGAGAGATTTATAGACTTGGTGAAGATAACTCGTGAGGTACCTGAAGATGAATTGAGAAAGAATATCTCTCTACCGAGGGCAGGTATATGTTATGCCCAATGCCCAGTCATATACTGGTCTCTGAAAGGAAAGACATTATCAGTAGATTCTCTTCCTCTTCTTATCTTTGATCGTACCGCAATATCTGGGAGATATGAATCTGGAGGGAGGCATGGCATAGAGAGGGTCGATGAGTTTCATAGAATAGAGCCGGTATACATAGGAAAACCTGAACAGTTGATAGAATTGAGAGATAAACTGATGGAAAGATACAAGCATGTCTTTAACGATATCTTGGATCTTGAATGGCGCATGGCGTGGGTGACGCCCTGGTATCTTCAGCAGGCTGGAAAGGTAGAGGTAGAGGAAGGCTATGGGGAAGGTGTTATAGGGACAATAGATTTCGAGGCTTGGCTACCTTATAGAGGAGACAGAAGCAACTCAAAGTGGCTTGAATTTCAAAATCTAAGTATACTTGGAGATAAGTATATCAAGGCTTTCAATATAAAAGCCCAGAAAGGCGAATTATGGAGTGGTTGCTCTGGCATTGGTTTGGAAAGATGGACCGCTGTATTTCTTGCCCAGAAAGGTCTAGATCCGGAGAA
>CAZGUO010000084.1:0-3807 GCA_964529185.1 uncultured Thermoplasmatales archaeon | reverse complement strand
GAGGTCCATAACTGTAGAATCCGGCCACACCTCCATATATCTCAAAAGACGGGTTGAGAAATCCTCTTCTCTTGGCCAAAGAAATGATTTTGTCATACTTGTCTCTACTCATGGTATCTCAATCTTCATAGATGGCTTTCATCAGATCTATATCTGTTATCATCCCTATCAATCTGTCATCTGACCCAATAACAGGAAGTTGGCTTATCTTCTTCTTTAGCATAATCTTAGCAACCTCAGATATAGGTGTTTTTCTAGATGCTTTTTCAACATCTCTAACCATCACCTCTTTGACAGGAACAGGTGGAAGATCTATCTTTGATGTTGAGTAATACAGCCTCAAGACATCTCTTATTCCCTCCCATGTCCATGCATCCTCATCATCGCCTAAGCCGAATTCGGATTTTGATATGCTATCTTTGATGTGGCTCAGTTTAAAGAGATCCCCATCCGTAACGATTCCGACTAGTCTACCTTCTCCATTAAGTACGGGCAGAGCGCTTTCATTTGTTATGGTTATTATCTCCATGAGGGCTGGAAGTGGAGTCTCCTCATAAACGGGAACGCATGATGTAGTGTAGTAATTTTCCACATACCTATTGTCCTTCTCTTCAATAAGCTTCAATAGATCGGTTGGACTTATGATACCAACCAGATTTCTCTCCTTGTCCAATACTGGTAGACCATGAATCCTGTTTTCGTAAAAGATTCTGGCAGCCTCTTCTATATCATCATCCTCTCCTATGGTGTGGGGATTCGAATTCATAACCATTGCTAATTGTTCCTCGTCAGGATTTCTAAAGATATCACTTCTTGTAACAACTCCAGCCAGCCGGCGCGTTCCCTTTTTAAGTACGGGCATTCCGGAAACGTTGTGCTTTGCCAAGATCTTCAGAGCCTCTCTCACTGTACTTGGAACATACGCAACTATAAGCTCTTTCGACATCAGATCCTTTACCTTCATATTAACTGACCTCGCTTCCTGAAATAAATATCGGTTTTAAAGATTTTGTATCAAGTACAACAAAATCTCCTCTTTCTCCCTCATCGAAGTCTGGTTGCGGTAAGTTTAGCATCTCTCTGGGGTTGTATGTCATCATTCTTAATACATCCTCTAAAGTTGTTTCTTTGCAGTTTTTCTTTACCCATCTGGCTTCCTCGAAAATGTCAGGATCCGATATCATGGCATTATCTGTTCCTAAAGACAACTTTATGCCGATCTTTTTCATTAATCCAATTTTCGGTTTCAATCCAAAGAAGAGATTAGACCTCGGACAAACCACGACAGGTATCCCCTCTTCGACTAACCTTTCTAGGTCATTCATGCTTGCCTGATTCATGTGTACTAAAAAATCTGGCTTCAAATCCAGTATCCTGTCTAAATCTTCCCTGACCCTTTCGCTAGCGTGCAGGGAAAAGATTTTTCCCTTTCTTTTAACTACTCTCGATATCTCTTTTAGATACTCAAAGTTCCAATCACTTATACTGCTTACTCCTATACCATCAGAAATCTCGAGAAGCTTTTTTATCTCCTCTTTGTTGAAGCTCATCTCTTTAGGTCTTGATAATATAATTGATCTGATAGGATAACCTTCCAGAGCCTTCTTTAACAAATTAACCCCTTTTATACCGGATTCACGAAAATCACAGAAGGCGTATATTCCTAGGCTTACCATCTTTTTTATAGAATTTATCATTCCCTGAACAATCTCATCATCACTAGCTTCTCTCAACATCTTGTGCTTCAATCCATTGGGTGGAGCAACGAGTTTTTCGACATCTCTTGGAAGATTTTTCGTCTTTTTCCTTATGAATGCATCACCTATGTGAGTATGGGCATTTATTGGTCTGGGGATGATGTACCCTCTCACTTTGGGTCTAGTAGATGGTACCTTCCCAGCCTCTTTTATCATTCCATTCTCAAGAAGGAGGTAACCTTCTTCAAATGCATCTCTTTTCAGGATACGTCCCGAGATACAAATCATCTTAGAAACATAGCAGAAAGGTTTTTTAAAATGCTTTCTGATATCATGCAGGATGAGGAGGGGTAGTTTACTGATCTGTGCCCTGATGCTGGTGATGCTCTCGTACACAAGCATCTTCTCGACCGGGATACCTTTTGAGGATAAATTCGTAGATGATTTAACCGATATGATCTCTGAAGGTCAAAATGCATCTTTGCCTAACCCATTTGAAAATCTAACAAATATCAAAAACAAGTTGCAGGAAAGATTCTCTCATATGTTCAACATGAATGAGAGCGAGATGGAGAGAGAATGGAACGAATGGCGACACAGATGGCAGGAAAAGTTCAACGAGACAAGTAATGAATTTAAAAAAGCCTGGAAGGAAGCAACTAAGAATTTTGAAAGAGCGAGGCACAATCATAGCTTTGTTGGTAGGATAAACTACGAGAATGGTTACTGTGTTGGTAACTTTGTTAAGTTCTTATTCGATGAGGGAGATATAGTAGATTATACTGTGATCAGGAAGGAAAACATAACCATCTTTGATTTCGTCCATATTTCTGATTTTGCTCCAGAGAATGAGCCAGAGGTGCATGGATCTGTATGGAGGGTAAAGGATAACGATACGGTTATAGAGATACATGACAATCCTTTGGCTCTACTCAAGATAAAAACTTCATCGACCAAATCTATAAATTTCAACCTCGCGGATGGCATGGTTGCCGAGCCTTACAAAGACATTTCAAATATAGTTAGGGTGTATGGAAAGATAGAGGGAAAAATCATTCTGGCTGGAAATGGAAACTTTACTGAGATATCGAATGACACGGTATCTGTATCTGTAGAAAATGAAGGAATGGTGCTATTTATGGCATCACCTCTACCAGATATCTCTATAAATGTGAGCAATCAGCAAGAATATGAGAATAAACTCGCTGAAGCAGTAAAAGACGGTAAAGTTTGTGCAAGATTGATGGTTCAGTCAGACAACGAGACCGACAACATGATATTTTCTGATGTGAACATAAGTTGCAATACGTTTAAAGACAGAGTAAAAGTGGTTGTAAATTCGAGTGGAGAAGGTAAGGTCATAGTGATAGATGTGCATGAGGATCTCATCGATCTGAGCAAAGAGATAGTGGTCACACTCGATAATCTTACGATTCCGATGGCAGAGAATTATGATGATGTTCTGGATATCGGAAGTAATGAGACAGCTGAATATCTTGTGCTATCTGGTACCAATGGTGTACAGGTATTGGTAGCAATACCAAGCTTTTCGACGCATACCATAGAGATCTACGCATCCCAACCTTCTTCTGCACCAACGACTGGAGAAGAAGAGAAAGAAACACCAGGATTCGAGGCTGTTATGGTTCTCATTTCCATCGCGGTAGTCATGCTGGTACTTGGTATCTCGAAGAGAAGATGGTAAAAGAAGGCTATATCTCTTTCACTATTCTCTCAAGTAATTCTCTATACTTCTCAGCAAGCTTCTCTGCTTTATCTTTATTCTTCGACTCTGCAAAGATTCTGAATATTGGTTCCGTCCCGGATGGTCTCACCAGAACCCATCCATCTTCAGTGTAGATCTTCACCCCATCTGTCTCATCTACACTCTTGACCTCAGACTCTTTCTTGACTCTCCCCTTTATCGCGGATAAAACTTTATCCTTTTTATCATTGGGGCAATGCAGTTTTAACTTAACAAGTTCATATCTTGGAAGCTCATCTATCATCTCTGATAGTGGTCTTCTTTCCTTAGCTAGTAATTCCAGCATCTTTGCTATAGTCATCGCGGAATCTCTGCAATACTGATGCTCTGGAAATATTAATCCAC
>CAZGUO010000083.1:0-3837 GCA_964529185.1 uncultured Thermoplasmatales archaeon | reverse complement strand
TCTTCAGAAGCCACTTTATCGCTCTTAATTCTCTTCTCATGTTTTTGTATCAATGATCGAGGACTTTTTCAATTTTTTGAGGAGGAGAGTAAAGATTTTTACCAAATCGTGAATCGATTTAAGAGAGAAAATAGCAGAAATTGCAAATTAACTAAAAACCAGAAAATCTTCAGCATGAATCGCACATTCCGAATCAATATTACCCAAATGGCTACCGATCGTTATCAGAAAAACACGCTTTAAGAATATCTTCCTCATCAAGTATCACGTGCAAAGGAAGAGTTTGTTGACCATAGTGATTGGAATCTCTATCTTTGTCCTCTCAATCGCAGGAGTTCTGAAACTGATAGATGAAAAGATAATAGTGTTTGGCTATCCAGAGTTTGCTCCATCAAACGAGACTATAAATGTCTCTCTTATCATAGATTATGGGGATGGAAGAATAGACAGGTTCAACATCACTCTCGATTCAAAGAACGCGACCGCCTATCATGTTATGCTCGAAGCAAGGGACAAGTACGGTTTATCCTTTAAAGCAAAATACTTTCCCCAGCACAAGAGCCATTACATCTATTCCATAAACTCAACTGAAGAAGACCTCAAAGCTAATAAATTCTGGCAGTATTACATAAATGGCAACTACGCGCCTCTGGGCGTTGACCTGCAGAAAGTGAATGATGGAGATGTAATTGAATGGAAACTGCAGGGATCAAAAATAGAGATCTTGGAGGGAAAATAATGAATAAGAAGATGGGATTGATGTTGGTCTTGATAATTGCAGGAATATTTGGGAGGTTAACTCTAGGCGAGCTTCTTCCACCATCGCCAGATATCTTCATCAATCTTAACGGTATAACACAACCCCTCTTGATGATGGACCTTTTCTTCCTGATAGCAATTATCTCCATGCTAAGCGGTTTTCTTCTAGATAGAAGAGGGTACTCTCTCCTCGTTCCCATATCAATAATGCTTGTTACGGACTTGATCATAGGAAACAACCTGATCTTTCTGTTCACATGGTCTGGATTCGCTATGATCGCCTTGCTGAGCCATGTCTTGAAATCGAGAGGAGCCTTCTGTATGCAGAGAAAATCCATGATATTTAGCATTGGTATAGCTGGCGTACTATTATATGACCTCTGGACCAACTTCGGATGCTGGCTCTTATGGTATCCCCATACAGTTAAAGGACTGACCCTCTGCTACACCCTAGCTATACCATTTACCCTGTGGCATCTATTATCAACGAGCTTGGCAATAGCATTTGTCGTCTTACCAGTTGTTTACCTCAAGGAGCATTGGATGGATATCAAGATCCCGAGACCTCTCCATAACTTGAGTAAAAGGTTCTCTCTTCATTAATCCTTTTCCACTTCCACCCTTATTCTTTTCTTTGTTACTGGCACTAATTTCTTGAGCTGTAGCAAGGCTGACCTTTCAAGTTTATATCTGTTTATTGCTCTATCAGGTATTTCTCCATCGATCTCATAGATATATAAACCTTCTTCGCCATCAACCGCGGTGATGAACCTGTCTCCATCGTGCTCTTTTACCTCTATCTCTGGGAGTTGTTTAAGGATATCAAATACCGTTTTCCCTTCCTTAACTTTTACACTTTTTTCCTCAACAAAAGGTTCAAACGCCTTTTCAAGCACATCCACATTTGCCTTCAAAACATGAACATTTCCCACCTTTTTCCTCTTTATCAGGTTTGCATCTTCTAGGACCTTTACATGTCTCGATATAACAGGTTTCGATAACCCCATCTCTCTTGAAAGACTAGAGAGATGGTATTCTTTGCCCATGATCTTTTTTAGTATATCAAGCCTGGTTTTACTACTCAATGCCTTGAAGAGTTTGTTATCCATTTCTGCAACATTCGTTATCAAATTTGTTATCCTTAAATCTTTCCCTCCTATTTTGATGAAGGGAATGATGAAGAGATGGGTATTTGCAACGATCTTTACCTGTTTGCTCCTTTCCGCAGGGCTTACAGTTCCAGCAATCTATACGATGCCAAAAAATGAAACTTATTCAGTAGAATTTCCTATGAGTCCAGAGGATGGAAAAATCATAAAGGCTGTAAATTTTCTGAGATCGAGAGAGAAAGAAAATGGTGAGATAGGAGATCCGATGACAACCGCATGGGCTGCGATGGCTTTTTGCTCCGCGAATGCAGATGTGGGAAATATACCCAGCTATTTGGAGAATTCCATAAAAACTCTTGATCCAGAGAAAGCAACGGACTGGGAGAGACATGCACTTGCCATAGTTGCATGCAATGGAAATCCTAGGAATTTTGGAGGAATAAATTTTGTTGAAAAGATAAAGAGCTTCTACGATGGTGAACAGATCGGTAGTAAAAGTTTGCTCAACGATGATGTCTGGGGAATAATATCTTTGATATCGTGTGGCGTTGAGAAGGATGATCCCATCATCCAGAATGTTAGGGATTATATCATAGAGCATCAGAATAGCGATGGAGGATGGGGTGTTGGTGTAGCTGGAGGTAGCGATGTAGACTCAACGTCTGCTACAATCATGGCTCTCATATCTAGCGGTGTTGATAGAGATTCAAGCATCATAAAAAAAGCTTTGAGTTTCTTGAGGGAACAACAACTTGATAATGGGGGATTCTCTTCTTGGGGAATTGCAAACTCTGCATCGACATCATGGGCTATTATGGCTATAAGCTGTGCTGGCGAGGACCCTAACAAATGGACAAAGAATGGGAATAGTCCAGTAGATTATCTGTTGAGCTTGCAGAGCGATGATGGCAGTTTCAAATGGAATGAAACTTTGGATCTAAATCCTGAATGGATGACATCCTATGCAATACCAGCCCTCCTAGGAAAGTACTACCCAATAAAGATATATCATTCTCCTCAAGTTGAGACATGGACAGGACATATAAGGATTGAAGGAAAATACAGAACCATATGGGAAGGGAGTGTAACCGTCGCTGATACGATGGTTGTTGCAATAAACGTTAGCTCAAACCAGACAGAGGAATTTTACATTCCTTATCCATCCGTCCTTGGAGCATTGGTTGAGGCATCAGAAAAAGGTGGATTTAACTATACGATTCTCTATTATCCGAGCTGGGATGCTTTATATGTTAAAAGTATAGATGGAGATTTCGACTGGTGGCATTACTGGGTTGATTATGAGCTACCAATGGTAAGCAGTGATAAGTACAAACTCACTGAAGATGATAGAGAGGTTCTGTGGGGATATGTTGAGACTTGGAAGGCACACGCATTGAAGATATCCGTAGATAAAAAAGAAGTTAAAACGAATGAGGTTTTCAAGGTAACAGTCAAAGACGAAGCAAATAATCCTGTTAGCAATGCGATCGTCCATATAAACTCTTATACCTTCTCTACTGGTTCAGATGGTTCAGTGGAAGCAAAGATACCGAAGCAGGGAACTTATAAGGTGTATGCAGAAAAAGATGGGTACGTGAGGTCTGAAAAGATAGAGATAAGAGTGAAAAAGAAATCTGCTCTACCACATCCATCGGGACCAATAGATGGAATTCTCTACGTGATAAAGATCATCATAGGGTTCTTGATACGAATATTCAAGTTGGATCGCCTGATAACTTTCATAATGACTTTTCTGGACTGTTAGAAGTTAACCATATTACTTGCGTCACACTATCCCTAAGAGAGGGCTAGGATGCTTCCGATATTAACTTTGCTGTATAATGGATCTTAAAAGACGGATATATCTGTTGGAAATCTTTCCCACAATCTTAAAATTATCTTACCATCAAGGATCTTGCCATCTTTATGACTCTTGGAATTGCTCTCCTGAATATGAAGCCCTTTCTTG
>CAZGUO010000082.1:0-3947 GCA_964529185.1 uncultured Thermoplasmatales archaeon | reverse complement strand
TGAGCATGAGATTTGCCATTTCGCGCAGTATTTCTAGATATTCCTCACCAACCATCAGCTTGCCATCCTTTCCAATCAAAACATCCATCCTCTCAGTACTTCTGATCTCAACAACTATTTTTCTCTTGAATGCCCTCATTCCTGAGTTTTTAAAACCGCTAGACAGAGCTATCTTTAGTATATTCTCTGCAATTTCTGGATTAACAGCAACTACATGAATTATGGGTGGGTGAACCATAAACATGATGTATCCCTCTTTTGATTTTCTTATTGCCTCGTCTAGATCTTCTTTCCGGATCTCCCTGTGCCATTTTCCCAAAAACCTAGCTCCAGGTTTCGCTCCGGGATAGGGAACCTCTATAACAACTATCCTTCCGCTACAACTGCTGGTGGTAAAGAGATCCTTTCTGCTGTTGATCATCTGCAGGATATCCACAATATCAGGGTCAACCTTTTCTTCTTTAATCGCTTTTTCCAAGGCTCTCAATGCATTCTCTCTGATTTTGAGGTATCTCTCGCTATCCATACTTCCTCAACCTTCTTATCTCGGGCAGAGGTAAATATCTGTCATCCTCAATTATACCCAATGCCCTAAACTTATCTACATCCACTCTTCTCAAAATAGGTGAAATCAGTTCTTCTGAGGGAAGAATATTGATATCGCTTCCTTCTGCGAAGTAGCTGGCGGCTGGCATGACTATGATCTTTTTATTGCAAAAATTACCGTAAAGAAATATCTTTATTTTCTCCTTGATACCAAGATCTGTGAATAACGCTACCGATGGATGCTCATGACCAAGCATTATAATGTCTTCTTTTACATTTCTCAGATTTTTGTCTTTGTGTCCGTGAAGAAATAGATACTTGCCTTCTCTGTATTCATCATAAACCTCTATATCGAGCTTCTTTGTTATTCTTGTTATAAATGTATCGTGGTTACCTTTTATCGCTATTATCTCCTCGAAGCATCTCTTGAGGTATTCAAGCAATAGATAGACTTCTCTGTATTCATGATAACCTGTCTCCGAAAACTCGTGCTTTATATCTCCAAGGATGAGGATTCTCGATGCCTTGCTTTTCTTTCTTCCATCCTCAATAATCCTCTTTATGTTCTTGAATTGGGTTCTGGGAATAAATATGCCGTGCTCTGCGGATACAAGCTCAAATCCAAGGTGAAGATCGGACACAACCAAGAGATCTATGTCTCGCAGATATATCAGGGGATGTGGCTCTATAGCAATTACATCGTCGAATATCTTCATGATATCTCTCTCATTATCTTCTCATGCAACTCCATTAACCTCTCCCTTCTGTCCTTCATCAATACCACATCAGCTTCTCCCAGAACTATGAGATTGTGAGCGAATGGTGATGGGATTCTTGTTTCTATAACCTCGTACTCTATTTCCCCTTTTTCGATCCTTCTGAGTATATCATTTGCTCTCTTTACATCCATCAGATCTTCAAGTATCTCTCTGTATGTTTCCTCTATTATAGGGAATTCTGGATCTATGGACTCGCATATCCTTATCAACTTTTCAGCATTTATCTGCTGTTTTCTTACGCTTATCTTGTGACCTTTATAGTTTTTCAATATCAGAAAACCTCTCGCTGCACAGTGCCTGAATCTCCTTTTCATGAGTTCTGTTCTCCTTATATTCTTTCTCAACGTTTCTCTTATATCTACCCTTGTCACCTCTCTCATGAGTTTTTCCACATCGAAATTCTTCTCCTTAGAAATCATAAGAGAAAAACCGTTATCATTGATTGTTACCCTAACATCTGTTTTGAGCATTTTTCCTAAAACTATAGCAAACAACCTAGATAAGGCATCGTTAACCCTTCTTCCAAAAATGGTATGAAACACTATCAATTTCCTGCCTTTAAGGTCTCTTGTTATCTCAATAAGTATCCTTCTGTGGTTAGGTATTATTCCAGTATACCGATACTGTGCCAAGAAGTAATCTTTTATAGCCTTTTTAGCCCTCTCATCCACCGGTAATTCCCTTATGATATCATCTATTTCTTTGCCTTCTTTCAATCTTCTTTCGATCCTCTCCCTAAATTTTCCTATTTCTATAGCAAGATCGTAGCTCAATGGCAACAGCTCTGAGAACCAAGCAGGAATGGTTGGAGATTCTTCTTTTCTTTCCTCCACATAGCATCTCATCCCTCTTGCATATCTGAACTCAAATGTCCTTCCTCCAAGAACGAATATATCTCCTTTCCTCAATCTCTCCAGAAAATCCTCCTCGATATCTCCGACATACCTTTTTGGATTCAAGGTAAAAACATCAACCTTTACCTCATCGGGTATCGTTCCCATGTTTAGATAGTATATAACCTTGGTATATTTTCCCCTTCTTCCGAACATTCCTTCCTTCTCATCAAACCATATCTTTCCATAAACGCTTTGATGCTCAAGGTCTGCATAATGCCCAGCCAGATATCTGAGAATGGAAACGAACTTTTCGTAAGGAAAATCTCTGTAGCAGTAACTTCTCCTTATGAGATCAAAAGCTTCTCTAACACTCCATTTCTTGTTCAATGCCATTCCGACGATGTGTTGAGATAGAACATCCATACAGTTTCTAGGGATATTGATCTCATCGAGTTTTCTTTCTAAAACACTCTTTAGCATTACCCCGCACTCAACCAGATCATCCCTATCCATCCCTATGAGTATCCCCTTCGCAGTATCATTCAAACTGTGACCGCTTCTCCCTATTCTCTGTACACATCTAGAAACAGATTTTGGAGAACCTATCTGAACAACAACATCTATGTATCCGATATCTATACCCAATTCCAAGCTTGTAGATGATACAACCGCCTTGAGTTTTCCTTCCTTTAATTTATTCTCTACATCCCATCTTATGTCTCTAGACAAGGAGCCGTGGTGAGCAGCTATTGCCTCTTCGTCGAATTTTCCAGATTTTTTAAGATGGTACACCACTCTCTCCGTACCTGATCTTGTATTTGTAAATATTAGAGTGGTATGATGGTTTTCGATTATTTTCTCTAGCTCTTTGTACATCAAGCTGTTCAGCCTCTCTGCATCAGTATATATTATGTCATCGGTTGGGCAGATAAGCTTAAGATCGAAAGGTTTAAACCATGTTACATCAACTATTGCACAATCTCTCGGCTTACCATCCTTAAATCCTACTAGAAATTTTGCCGCCTCTTCGATGGGATGCAATGTAGCCCCAAGACCTATTCTTATGAACTCTTCTTTGCACATTTCCTGTAGCCTTTCCAGAGTTAATGAGAGATGGACCCCTCTCTTACTGGATGCCAACTCATGTATCTCATCTACAACAACCCATTTAATATCCTTCAACTTCTCAACAAATCTTCTAGAATTTAGAATTATAGCTAGGCTCTCTGGAGTTGTTATGAGGATGTGGGGTGGCTTTCTTAGTTGTTTCTGTTTTTCATATGGAGTTATATCTCCAGTCCTTATACCTATCCTTATTTCTCCAATATGTTCCATTTCTTTGCTTATCTCTCCCAAAGGTATCATCAGGTTTTTGTAGATATCATTATCTAAAGCTCTTAGAGGACTAACATAAACACAGTAGACTTTGTCCTCCAACCTTTTTTCTTTGCTTAGCTTGAACAGCTCGCTCAGTATCACCATAAAAGCGGAAAACGTTTTCCCTGAGCCGGTTGGAGCGGTTATTATGACATTCCTACCTTCAGATATCAATTTGAAGGAGTACCTCTGCGGCGGCGTCAAGGTTTTGAATTTCTTTGTGAACCATCTTCTTATATCCTCATCTAGGCAAGATAGTGATTCTTCTTCACTCCATGGCTCTCTGAGAAATTCTATTGACATAGGGATTGCGATAAATGGTGATTAAATTTATTAAGATAACTAAATTGAGGTTTTTCTGCAAAATTTTTAAACATACAATTAGATTATCCTTGGAGTCGGGGTGGCT
>CAZGUO010000081.1:0-3991 GCA_964529185.1 uncultured Thermoplasmatales archaeon | reverse complement strand
AGGCTGATAGTTGTCAAGTGCCCTTATTTAGTTATGTAGTAACCATTATTAATTTTTTCTGATTTTTTTCCACCATGTCTGGAGAATTGATCTTCATTGGAATGGGCCTGGGTAAAGGAGATTTAACAATAAAGGCTTTAAACATTTTAAGAAAATGTGACGTGGTATTTTGCGAACTGTACACATCGAAACCATCAGATTATCAGATGGACGATTTAAAAAGATTGATTGGGAAAGAGATAAACGTTCTGGGAAGGAAGGAAGTCGAGGAAGGAGATACACTTATAAAGAATGCTCTCGAAAGGAAGGTGGCTTTTCTTGTGGTTGGCGATCCGATGGTTGCAACAACCCATGTTTCTCTCCGGATAGAGGCTGAAAAAAAGGGAATAAAGACAAAGGTTATCAATGGTGTGAGTGTAATCACTGCAGTTCCCAGTGCTCTAGGTCTTCAACATTACAAGTTTGGAAGAACTACAACTTTGGCGTATCCAGAAGATGAGTATTTCCCTTTGAGTCCATACTATGTTATAAAAGAGAATCTCGATAGAGGTCTGCACACTCTCGTGCTTTTAGATATAAATAGAGAAAAAGGTAAACTCATGACTGTAAGAGAGGGGATAGATCTCCTTTTTGATATGGAAAAGAAAGCTGGAGAAGGCGTAATAAGAGATGGTACTCTTATGTGTGGCGTGGCAAGAGCGGGAGCAGAAGATTGTATTGCAAGAGCTGCGCCTGCCAGAATCTTGAGAGGAATAGATTTTGGAGATACACCCCATACATTGGTAATTCCTGGAAACCTACATTTTGTTGAGGAGGAAGCCCTGGAGATCTTTGCTGGATATAGAAAAATGCGATAGATTTTTAAATATGAGCCTCTCTCCATACCACGATTAGATGGAGAAGCAACCCGCTGGCCTCATATACGGGGATGTTGGATCAACAAAATTCAGCTTCATAGTGGAAGATCCATCTTTACAGAGGTTTGATTATATCTCTGTTTATCATAAGGAGGGGGTTGTTCTTGCTCAGGTTGTTGATATCAAAAGGTATTCTGATCTATCGTATGAGAGTATAAAGGCTCTCTATGGTAAAGACAAGACTCCCAAATACGTTGAAAGTGATCTATCCGCAAAAGCAGAAGTCATAGGCTACAGAGATGGAAGAGGTCTTCTGCAGACTCCGAGAACACCATTTGAGATAGGGCAACCTGTCTATAAGGCTGATGAGTCTCTAATAAGACATGTTTTGGGATTGTATGCAGATGAGAAGGGGGGCGCATATATAGGTTTACTTAAGGGTCATGATATACCGGTGTACCTCTCTATAGACACACTGGTTCAAAAACATGTTTGTATACTAGCTAAAACCGGAGCTGGCAAGAGCTATGCGTGCGGTGTCCTGGTTGAGGAGTTGCTAAAGAAGAAGATACCCGTTGTTATCATAGATACACATGGTGAGTATGTCTCTCTGTCTCAACCAAACAGAAATAAGAAAGATTTGCAACAGATGGAAAGATTTAAAGTGAAGCCAAGAGGATACGCAAATCAAATAGTTGAGTTCTCTCCTATACCGAAGAGAGGAAAATCTGTTAGATTGACCTTAAACGGTTTGAATCTTGAGGCAAGAGAGATACTAGATCTTCTGACAGCAAAGCTGACAGGTCCCCAGATAGGTGTTTTATACCAAGCTATAAAAGAGATAAAGGAATTCAAGGAGAACTATACGCTGAGAGATATAATAGATAGAGTGGCAGCATCAAAGAGTAATGCAAAATGGAACGTTATGACGGTGCTCGATGCTTTAGATTCTACAGGAATACTGTCTGATAAAGGTATCCCCCCTCAGGAGATAGTTAAAAAAGGTAAGTGTTCTGTAATAAACCTGAAAGGTGTTCCACCAGACATCCAAGAGATTGTGGTTGCGAGATTGACAAAGGAATTGTTTGATGCGAGAAAAGCTGGGGCAATACCTCCTTTCATGTACATAGTTGAGGAAGCTCATAATTACTGTCCAGAGAGGGGATTTGGAAATGCTGTGTCTTCTCCTATATTGAGAACAGTCGCTTCTGAAGGTAGAAAGTTTGGTATGGGCTTATGTGTGGTTAGCCAAAGACCCGCAAAGGTCGATAAGAACGTTATCTCCCAGTGCAACACCCATATAATCCTTAAAGTCACAAATCCAAACGATCTAAGAGCCATAGTTCAATCTGTTGAGGGGCTTACCACTGATACAGCTGATGAGATACAAAGGTTGCAAGTAGGCGTAGCCCTTGTTGCAGGAGGAAGTCTAGCTAAACCGATAATGGTTGAAATAAGAACGAGAGAAACGGATCATGGAGGAAGATCCGTGACGATAATATCTGGAGAGGAAAGCATGCCAAAATACGGGTCCACGAAGATCAAGGAAGATATGATCCTTGTAACACCGAATAGCATACCATCTTTAGAAGCAAAGGAAAAGAGAAAGCCAAGGAAGGCGGAGATAGTCCATAGAGTCGCAAATAGACTGGGATGGGTATCCACGAGTACTCCAGATGAAACCATTTCAATACTTTCGAATGAGGCAAAGAAGATGGGAGAAGATCCTTTCAAGTATCTTCAAACCTTAGCAAAACTTGGAGAAAGGTTCTGCAAGGAGGAACCCGAATGCAAGAAATGTCCGATGAGAGATAGATGTAGATATCGATTGAAAAAGAAGATGATAGCATGAAAAGGTTTGCAATTTTTGCTCTGTTAATTCTCTCCCTGCTTACATCGGGATGCTTCGAAAGTATAATCAGTGAGATAAGATATGAGACTACACCCATATCTCTAGAGTATGAGATATCATATGGTTACTATATAAATTCAAGTGGTAAAGGGGCTTTCACTATAAATTACACATCTTTTGCACCTCAAACTATAAGTGGATATGTATCGAGTATCTCTGCTCTAGGAAATTACTCTCATCACGAGTTGAAAATTGGAGATAATACTGCAGTAATATGGCTATTTGATGAAGAAGGTAAAAAGAGCATAAAGATAGGGATTGAAGCTTCAGTAAAGGCTAATTCTTTCTTGGTCGATCTGGATCCATCTGAATCTGTAAGTATAGACAATATCAGTGCAGATCTCAAGAAAAGATACTGTACAGATCAATCCATAGAGAATAAAACCCTGATTCAACCTTCTGATTTTGAAATTAAAAATTTGGCTTATTCTCTAAAAAACTCTGAAAATGCCTTTGAGGTGGCAATGAACATTTTCAAGTGGCTAAAAGAGAACACAAATTATGCAAGCCATCCACAGCAGACATTTCCCCAATCAGCCAAAGAAACTTTGATTCTAAAATCTGGAGACTGTGACGATCTTTCTATTCTATACATATCGCTATGCAGAGCGGTAGGAATACCAGCTAGACTGGTTAGAGGTTTTTTAATTGAGGAAAAGAACGGAATATACACAGCTATTCCACATGCATGGGCCGAAGTATACGTTGGTTTTGGAAAGGATGGCTGGATACCTGTAGAATGTGCAGGGATCTCAAAAGATCTGGATGCGGAGATCCATCAGAACTTTGGGGTGGAAGATGTGTTTCATCTGAGGTTGTATGTAGATAATGGAACAAACGAGTCTCTTGCCATTTCGAACAGGGGGATAAAGATTCGATATGAGGAAGGATTGCATATAGAGACAGAACCTTTCGTTGAGATAAGAGAGGTGATTGTCAAGGATTATGGAAACTTGGTCGTTAGAAAGGATGGAGAGAGATTTTATTCTTGACTATCTCGAACTCCTCTCGAATCTCTCTGATATTTCAACATATCTCTCCAGCTCCTCCTTGCTTATGGGTTTGACATTTTTCAGAGCTTCCTCAAAATGCCTCTTGTGAATCTTCAAATCTTTTATCTTTTCCTTTTTCACTTCCTTCTCCTTCTCTACATACTCTCTTATCGCGGCCATCACCGCTTCATTGCACACCGCAGCTATATCTGCTCCTGTGTAACCCTCTG
>CAZGUO010000080.1:0-4046 GCA_964529185.1 uncultured Thermoplasmatales archaeon | reverse complement strand
GAGATGAGCGAGATCTGTCCGAAATGCGGTCTGCCCAAGGAATTGTGCGTATGCGAAGAGATAGCGAGAGAACAGCAGGTGGTAGAGATAAAGATAGATAAAAGAAGGTATGGTAAGACAATGACCATAATAGAGGGCATAGACGAGAAGACCGCTGACATAAAATCTTTGGTAAGCAAACTCAAATCTATATGCGCAAGTGGTGGAACCGTAAAAGACGGAAAAATAGAACTTCAGGGAGACCATAGAAACAAGGTAAAAGAATACCTAGAGAGCCTTGGGTATACGGTGAAGGTATCCTGAGGTGATGGCGGTGAAGAAAGAGATGCTCTTGGTTAAAGGAGAGCTTATCGGGAAGGAAGTCAGGATAAAAGATTGCAAAGACCCTTCATGGGTAGGTAGAATGGGAAAGATAGTGGATGAAACGAAAAACACATTCAAAATAGAAATAGATGGAAAAGAAAAGGTCATAGCTAAGGATATTGCGGTATTTGAGTTTAGGGTAGGGAATGAAACGTACGAGATTGAAGGTACAAGATTAAAATTTAGACCAGAGGAGAGGATAAAGAAAGCGAGGTAAGAAAATGACCGAGAAAAAAGGAAGAGATATAGGTTTGGGTGTCCCAATACCAGAGAAAACCTGTGATGACAAAAACTGCCCGTTCCACGGAAACCTCTCGGTTAGAGGACAGATTATAACCGGAGAGGTCGTATCAGATAAGATGCAGAAAACCGTCGTTGTGAAGAGGGAATATCTCTACTACATTCCAAAGTACGAAAGATATGAAAAGAGAACCTCAAAATACATGGCTCACTGCCCCCCATGCCTGGATGTCAAGGTTGGGGACAAGGTAAAAATTGGTGAATGCAGACCAATAAGTAAAGGAGTTTCGTTTGTTGTCATCCAGAAGTTAGAGGGTGAAAAGAGATGAAAGGAATTCCTGGAAGAACTCATAGGGGCTTGCCGGTAGGAGCAAGGTTGGAGTGCGTAGATAACACAGGCGCGAAAGAGTTGCAGATAATCATGGTTCCAAAGATAAAGGGAGTGCATCGAAGATACCCTGCTGCTGGAGTTGGCGACTTGGTTGTTGCTAGCGTGAAAAAAGGAAAGATCGAGATCAGAAAGCAGGTAGTATATGCGGTCATAGTTAGACAGAGGAGACCTTACAGGAGACCAAATGGAGTTATGGTTCAGTTTGAGGATAACGCTGCTGTTATAGTAACGCCAACCGGGGAGATGAAAGGATCGATGATAAAAGGGCCAGTTGCTCTTGAAGCAGCAGAAAGATGGCCCAAGATAGCTGCTAATGCATCTATGATTGTTTAGGGTGATAAAATGATAGAATCAAGACAACCGAGAAAACAGAGGAAATTCCTCTTCAATGCACCACTCCACATAAGGAGAAAATTTTTGTCAGCTCACCTTTCAGATGATCTCATAACGAAGTACAAGAGGAGAAGTTTCCCTATTGCGAAGGGAGATACCGTTAAAGTTGTGAGAGGCGATTTTAAAGGTCACACAGGAAAGGTTGCAGAGGTAGATCTTAAGAGAGGTATTGTCAAGGTTGAAGGAGTATTGATAACAAAAGCTGATGGAAAGAGAGTAATGAGACCTCTACATCCCAGTAACCTTATAATAACCAAGCTCAACCTTACAGATCCTATAAGAAGGAAGAAACTAGAGAGAGGTGTATCAGAAGAGGTGAGAAAGGAGATAGAGAAGGAAGCTGAGGAGCAGATTAAGGAGATGGAAAAGCAGGAGGAAGAGATTAAAGAGGAAAAGGAAGAAGAAAGTGGTGAAAAGGAGGTAAAAGAGGATGAGCAAACATCTTAAGAGATTGGCAGCACCAAGAGCTATGCCAATACCAAGAAAGATTGCAAAGTTTACCTTAAAACCATCGCCAGGTCCACATCCAGTAGATAGATCCCTGCCTCTAGGAATAATTGTAAGAGATATACTGAAACTGTGTGATACAGGAAAGGAAGCGAAGAAGATCATAAAGAGTGGAGAGATACTTGTAGATGGTAGAGTAAGAAAAGACACCAAATTTCCATGTGGGCTGATGGATGTCATATCTATTCCAAAACTCAAAAAGTCGTACAGGGTTCTGTTTGACCAGAGAGGAAAACTTACGCTCGTTCCAATAGATGAAAAGGATGCAGGGTGGAAGTTATGTAGAGTAGAGAACAAAACAACAGTAAAGGGAGGAAAAACCCAGCTTAACCTTCACGATGGTAGAAACATTCTGATAGATAATGATGGATACAAGACGGGTGATGTAATAAAGCTGTCTCTCAAGGATAACAAGATCACCGATCATTATCCTATGGAGAAAGGAATTCTAGCTTTGATAACAGGAGGAAAGCATATAGGAGAAATTGCAACTATCGAAGAAATAACCATAACCAAATCGCCAAAACCAAACCTAGTTTCTCTCAAAGGAAAGAAAGGAATATTTTCCACAATAAAGGATTACGTTTTTCCAGTTGGGAAAGAAAAACCTGCTATTAATCTTCCAGAGGTGAGAATCGATGGAAGCTAAGTTTGAGCCCAGGATTGCAAAAGTTACGATAAATATAGGTGTAGGAGAAGCTGGAGAGAGACTGGAAAAGGCTGGAAAAGTATTAGAACTGCTCACTGGCAGAAAACCTGTGAAAACTATAGCAAAAAGGACGAACAAAGAGTTTGGGATAAGGAAAGGAATGCCCATAGGATGTAAAGTAACTCTTAGAAAGAAAGATGCAGAAGAGTTTCTAAAGAAAGCTTTAGCCATCTTGAACAACAAGATACCTTCATACTCATTCGACGATGAGGGCAACTTTTCCTTTGGTATACCCGACTACACCCTTTTCCCTGATCAGAAATATGATCCCGAGATAGGAATTTTTGGTATGGATGTTTGTGTTACTATTGAGAGGATAGGTTACAGAATAAAGCATAGAAAAATCAGAAAGAGAAAAATACCAGCAAGACACAGGGTTAAGAGAGAGGAAGCGATGGAGTTTGTTAAGAAAAAATTTAATGTAGAGGTGATTTAGTGAAGATAAAGGAAAGGAAGAAGATTTATGGCAGAATAAAAGGGTGCGAGAGGTGCGGCAGGAAAAGAGGCATTATTAGAAGATATGGTCTGCATCTCTGCAGGCAATGTTTTAGAGAGGTTGCTGAAGAGTTAGGTTTTAAAAAGTATTCCTGATTCGGGTGATAAGATGCAGCACGATCCGTTATCTGATGCCCTATCGGCAATAAAAAATGCAGAGATGAAAGGAAAGAGAAGATGTACGATAAAGCCTGCATCCAAACTTGTAGGAAATGTTCTCAGTTTGATGAAGGAAGAAGGTTACATAAAAGAGTTTGAGTTTGTTGACGATCACAAAGCAGGTTATTTTGAGGTAGAGCTAAAAGGGGCTATTAATGATTGCGGAGCTATAAAGCCAAGGTATCCGATAAAGAAAGACGAGATGGAAAAATGGGAATCAAGATATCTACCGGCAAGGGACTTTGGGATACTCATATTGACGACAAACCAAGGTGTAATCTCTAATAAGAAAGCAAAGGAGCTGGGTATTGGTGGAAAACTTCTAGCTTATGTTTATTAGGGTGTCAACCATGGCAAGAAAAAGGCTCGAGGAAATAAGGAAAGTCCTTGAAATACCGGAAAACGTTGAGGTTAGGGTAGAAGAAGGTAACAGAGTGTATGTTAAGGGAGAAAAGGGAGAGCTGTTCAGAGAATTGACACACCATAAAGTTGAGATAAGGAAGGTCGACAATAAGATAGAGATATACTGTAAAAAACCCAGAAGAAAAGACCTTGCAATGGTTGGTACATGTTATGCTCATATCAAGAATATGATAAAAGGGGTAACAGAGGGTTTTGAATACAAGATGAAAGTCGTTTATTCCCATTTCCCGATAAAGACATCGGTAAGTGGTAATCAGTTCTTGATACACAACTTCCTTGGTGAGAAAAAACCAAGAGTCGCAAAGATCCTCGATGGGGTGAGCGTCGAGATAAAGGGTGACCTGATATTTGTGAGAGGAATAGACA
>CAZGUO010000079.1:0-4104 GCA_964529185.1 uncultured Thermoplasmatales archaeon | reverse complement strand
CATACCTCTCTCTCAAGGTTATCGTAAGTTCTGATCCTATCTGGCCGGTTGCTCCTGTTACAAGTATACGATTCGACACTTTCATTACACCACCCACAACTAGATTGCATAGACTTCTTTATAAATGGGAGAGCCGACAATATCTTTCTTTTTCTCCCTAAATTTCTCAACCCTTTCCTTCGACTTCCGAGATTCCTTCATCAGTTTTTCTGCCTTCTTTCCCTTTAGGGCATGAGCCTTCAGATACTTATCTCTGTAAATGCTGGGGAAGACATTGTATGTGCAGAATGGTATTATCCTATCACCGCATGCATAATGTATACTGCACCTCTGCACTCTATTAACATCATAGTTGTAGTAATCTTGGAAGTGCATCATGCCTAAAAACAGAAAGTTGTAATGAAACTCTCTGAGTGATGAGTAGCTTCCTTCCTCCATAATCCTATCCAAAATATCTGAAAGTTTCTTTCCATTTGGAAGTTCATCTTGGACAATATAATCGATAAGTTTTTTGGCAAGAGCCTTCCTGAAACTCAGATATTTTATAGCAGAGGGAATCAATTCCAAACCAAACATTACCTTTCTAATCAAGCTGTCGTGAATAGCCTCTATATCTTTTAAGAATCTATCAACATCAACAAACTCTGTTATGGGTATAAGTTTCTTCTTCTCCCTATCAACGTACACGTAAGTAGCTATTCCACATTTCTCGTTGTTGTAAAAATGAACATGAGGCTCTTTTCCTATAAGATCAGCGAGGGCAGCAACACATGGTACAGGATACCATGCTTCCATACCAAAGTTGAACTTCTTTTTGATCTGTTCAACTATATCAGACTGAACAACTCTCAGTTTATCTCTTTCCCCCTTCTTTATAAATCCAACTAGGGATATCGGCTGAAAGTTCACTCCTTTTATCCCTCTATCGACATTGTGCATCGCGAACCTAACTATATCTGGAGTTTCCTTAAGATTGATCTGACTTACAGTCGGAACAAGAACTATACTTTTTATTCCCCCCTCTTTGTATGCTTGTAGAGCAAACGGAGTTTCGTAATGGTTTTTGGGGTTGCTGTTGGGATCAGGCTTTAGACCATCAAAAGATGTGTATACTGTATTTACCCCGGCATCTCTCCACTCTGAAACCATCTTTATAGCCTTTTTCGGATTTTCAAAATACTCTATACCGAGCGATACGGAATTGGTATTTAACTGAACGTGAGGCGATCCCAAATCTTTAGCCAGCTTTATTATATCCTTCAAATCACTTCTAAGTGTAGGTTCGCCACCGGTAATCTGTACAGGTGGCGTATATCCATTCATCCCTCTCGCAAGTTTGATGCTCTTCTCTATCTCTCTTAGTGTCGGTTCATAAACGAATCCTGCTTTTTCTTCATAAAAGAAACAATACCAACATCTCAAATCGCATCTGTTCGTTGCAACTATGTTTAAGAGAGCCGTACTGTTTTTATGTTGTTTACACAGTCCACAGCTACCAATATCTCTTTTGTGTTCAATATCCGTATTTATGTTGGCGATATAGTTCTCCTTGATTTTGAATTGCATGATCTTTTCCCAGTACTCTTTAGTGCCGATTCTCTCCTTCGTACCGTTTGCTTTCACTAAATAAACTGTACCGTTTTTTTCAGCATAAACTGCATCTATTGTCTTTGGAACTTTCCCATCTTTGATGGTTTTATCATCTACACTCACAGTTTCTTCCAATATGTTGAGTCCTTCCTCTTTGATAATCTCATCTATAGATGTCATAATACGAGCCTAAGAAATGGCTCCACAAATATAAAGTTTGTCAAAATCTAAAAAATTTCCACTTAAAGAAGTTTTTATATATCCAAATATCTATTAAGTGTTGGGATGGGATGGAATCATTAAACATAGGGTGGCTAGCTTTATTTATATTCACAGCATCTTTAGGAATTTCTTTTACATACCTCTCTAAGCTCAACAAGAACAAAAAGGTACTCATGTTCGGAATCTCGTTTATCACGAGTTCCATATGCTACATACTGATAGCATTTGATATCGAATATCTCTTCTATGGAATCTACCAGTGGACCGCATTTCCCATAATGATAGCAATTCTGATATGCGCTATCGAATCTATTTTCAAGATCAAATCATTTACAAAGTTATTCAAGGCTTTCATAGTGACAATAACAGTGATTCTGATCGCTTTCGTTATTTTACCGGAAAAAGTAATTATGGTAGTTTATCTTGTGAGAATACCATTAGCGATATCTATAATAGCTATGCTTATCTACTTATTCTTTTCAGAGAGAGAGTTATCAAATTTCCTTTTCTTGATGGCAATCCTGTGTTATACCACTGCAGGGATATCTCAGTCTAGAGGAGATCTTCCACTATCTTTATATTCGTACTTTGCAGGCTATATATTCATCTCAATTATCTCATTCTCTGAGTATCAGCCCAAAATGTACGGTGTCAATACCTTCCTGAATCTAAAAAGAGAGCTCGAATTGACGAAGAAGAAACTATCGAAAGTGGTAGAGGAACAAAGAATCATATTAGAAAACATCCCTGCAATGGTTTATCTAAAAGATGAGAAGGGTAGATTTGTGAGGGTGAATAAATCCTTCTATGAGTTTATGTGCGAAGATCTGGGTGTAGAATGTAAGGATGTAACAGGGAAGAAGGCTGAAGACATCTTTCCAGAAAAGTATTTAGATCTTTTTTCTGAGGATGAGTTTGTATTGAAGACGGGTCAGCCAAAGACAAACATTCTGAAGGGCGTTTACATTGACGGTAGAAACATATGGTTGAATATGAATAAAATACCTTACACTACTTATGGTAAAGTCAGAGGATTGGTATGCATTGCTGATGATGTTACGGACAGTATAGAAAAGGAGAGATTGTTGAGGGAAAGCAGAGAGAGGTTCAGAACACTAGCAGAGACTGCACCTTTTGCCATAATCGTATATCAGAAAGAAGACATAATGTATGTAAATCGGGCAACAGAGAATATCACTGGATTTTCAAGAAGAGAGCTTATGAGAAAAAAGTTTTGGGAACTCATCCATCCGGATTTCAGAGATGTTGTTAAGAAAAATGAGATTGATAGGCAAAAAGGGAAGACTTTGCCTCCATATGAATGCAAGATAGTTGCGAGAGATGGAACCGAGAGATGGGTACAGGTAACGGGAAGCAGAATGATGTGGAATGGCATGCCCGCAAGCATAGTTGCGGTTGTAGACATCACTGGCATTAAAAACTTCGAGGAATATCTAAAAGAAAGTGAAAGGAAATTTAGGATCTTGGCTGAAAATTCACCAATAGACATATTGGTTATACAGGATGGGAGATTTGTATATGCAAACTTTGATGTTGCAAAAGTTACAGGTTACTCGAGAGAAGAGATTCTATCGAAGAATTTTTTGGATATAATACATCCAGAATTCAAGGAAAAATTCCAAAAGAAATATCTAGACACGTTATCTGGCAAGCGTGTTCCTTCTGCTGAATACAAAGTTTTAAGTAAAAATGGAGAGGAGAAATGGGCTTTGATAGGCGGTAGCCTGATAGATTGGGAGGGCAAACCCTCTGTTTTGGTAGTTATATCAGATATTACCGATAGAAAAAGGGCTGAGGAGGAAGCGGTGAGGGCAAAGAGATACATGGAGAACATTTTACATGCAGCAGGAGACGGTATCAGAATAGTTGGACTTGATTACAAGGTAAAGATGCTAAACAGAAGGATGGCGAGGATGGCAAAGATAAGGATGAAGGAAGGCGTAGGAATGAGATGCAGTGATATGTTTAGAGCAGCAGAATGCGGAACAGAAGATTGTTCTCTGAGAAGAGTACTCAGAACCGGAAAAGGTTTTCAAAAGGAGAGTTTGAGGTATTCTACAGATGGGAAAGCTATACCATGTTTGCAGATGGTTACACCATTGAAAGATGCTGAGGGCAATATCGTTGGGATAATAGAGGATTTCAGAGATATAAGGATCATAAAAAGGGCAGAGGAAAGACTGAGAAAAGCTCATGAGATGCTAAAAAGAAAGAAGGAACAGCTTGAGAAACTGAACAACCTCAAATCTCTGTTTTTAAACATAACATCAC